>NZ_KV788548.1:0-230833 GCF_001807315.1 Corynebacterium sp. HMSC06D04 | reverse complement strand
AAGGCTTTCATATCGGCCGCGACAAGACTGCACGTTTGATGAAGCTAGCAGGTGTTTGCGGCCGCAGACGCGGACGAACCCCGTGACAACGACTAGCCCGAAGACGTCGGATCATCGCCCGGACCTAGTGCAGCGAAACTTTCGTGCACAAGCCCCAGGCAGGTTGTGGGTTGCCGACATTACCTACGTTCGCACCCTGTCAGGATTCGCCTACACCGCGTTTGTCGTGGATGTCTTCAGCCGAAAAATTGTTGGTGTTGCTACACGCTCGACGATGCGCACCGATGCGCTGCCCATGGAGGCCTTGGAACATGCATTAACTACTGCCGGACGAATCCATGGAAACCAGCTGATTCAAGTTTTAGGTATGCCGAGCAGAAACCAGCACGCTTCAAAGCCGGCCGCATCAAGGGAAGAGGCGAATGAACAGAGCTCAACATACCTGCTAGAAAAATCTAGGCGCCACCATAACCAAGTCCTCCAGATTAGGCACTGCCTACCCGAATAGATCGACCATATTCAATTCAGCAGTTCAACCAACTTTAGCGCGTCGCTATCCAAAGTCAGGCCCCTCAATCAATCACGGGCATAAATGTCTGCGGTAAATACCTTATCCGTATAAGGCTCTAACTCGACACTAAACCTGTTAGTCAATACGACATCAACACGATTTATAAATTCATCAAAACTTCTAACCACCTCAAATCCGTCGAATTCTGCGCCTGTCCAAGTTGGCTCGTATACCAAAATTCCCACCCCTCGGTTTCGAAGAATTGCCATAACGTCTTGAACGGAAGAAGACCTAAAGTTATCCGACCCAGACTTCATCGTCAGCCGGTAGATACCAACCACCTTCGGCAACCGCTCTAGCACTTGGTTCGCGATGAACGATTTTCTGAGCGCATTGGACTCCACCACTGCTGTCATCATGCTCTGCGGAATACCGTCGTAGTTCGCAAGCAGCTGACGTGTATCCTTCGGCAAACAATATCCTCCGTAGCCAAAGCTCGGGTTGTTATAATGTCCCCCAATCCGAGGGTCCAAAGACACCCCGTCAATAATCGCTCTGGGGTCGAGACCTTTTACTCGAGCAAACGAATCTAGCTCGTTAAAAAACGCTACCCGCATCGCCAAATAGGTATTTGAGAATAGCTTGACCGCTTCGGCTTCGGTCGAATTTGAGATCAAGATCGGGACATCGTCCTTTTGAGCTCCTTCTTGAAGCAAAGCTGCAACTTTCTCCGCCGAAGCCTTAGAGCGTGAGGCCGCGATAATCCTTGAAGGATGCTGATTGTCATATAGAGCACGCCCCTCCCGCAAGAACTCCGGGCTAAAGACGATATTTAAGCGGGGAAACCGTTCCGCCATTAGTTCGGTAAATCCGACGGGTACCGTAGACTTAATGACGGCCACCGTAGTTGGGGAGACCTCTGCGACCAAAGATAGGACCGACTCAACACTGTCTGTATTGAAAACACCAGTGTCAATGTCATAGTCAGTTGGCGTGGCAATAAACGCAAAGTCAGAATTCTCCAAAGCGCCGGCACTGTCGGTGGTAGCCACGATATCCAAGCAGCCAGACATCAGAGAATCTTCAATTCCCTCGTCTTTGATTGGGGATAACCTTTGATTTACAAGTTTAACCCGCTCCTCGTCGAGGTCGACGGCTACCACTTCATGATTTCCAGCCAAAAGCACGGAGTTTGAAAGGCCAACATAACCTAGACCAAACACTACAATCTTCATTTATATTCCTCAACTAGATGGGCACGGATTCGACTACTATAAGCGTGGAGAATCTAAGAACTTATCCGTCCACGAAAGTACTCGACGGTTTTGAAAATACCAGCCCGCAGATCTACCTGCGGGAACCACCCAAGCAATTCATTAGCGCGGCTGTAGTCTAAGCAAGAGCGCTTTAGATCCCCCAATCGTGCGGGATAATGGACGGGATCACTAGAAACCCCAACCTCTTCACTTACGAGCTTGTGTAATTCAGCGTCCGTAGTTTCGACTGAAGTACCAATATTGAACCGCATCCCATTTCCAGCTTCACCGCTAGCAAGAATAAATGCCTTGGCAACATCGCCGACATAGACATAGTCCCGAGTATTAGTTCCTCCCCCAAAAAGCTTCGTGCTTCGCCCAGAAAGAAGGCTTTCGGAGAAAATCGCTACAACGCCTGCTTCCCCATTGGGATTCTGACGCGGCCCATAAACGTTTGATGGAGCAATCAGCGAATATTCCAACCCATAAAGCGACTGAAACACCTTAAGATAAAGTTCACCGGCCGCTTTCGACGCAGCATAAGGGGATTCTGGAGAAAGTGCTGCAGCCTCCGAAACTGGAAAACAATCCGGCACCCCGTAAATCGACCCACCTGAAGAGGTGTGCACTATACGGCGAACTCCGTTGGTAGCAGCGGCCTGAGCGATTCGAATTGTTGCGAGAATATTCTGCCTTGCATCTAAAAGCGGCTTTTCAACGGATTTCCGAACATCAATCTGCGCCGCCAGGTGAAAAACCACTTCTACGCGTTCTCGCGCAAAAAAAGATTCAAAATCGAAGTCCTCAATATCAGCTTCGATAAAACGGAAACGCTCCGACTTTTGCGCTTGCGAAAGATTATCTAGACGGCCGGTGCTCAAGTTGTCGATCACAACAACCTCGTCGCCTCTGGCAATCAACTCATCTACTAAATGGGACCCAATGAAGCCAGCCCCACCTGTCACAACCGTATTCAATTTCTTGCTCCTTTCAGGAACTAAACTACGACACAAAACAGCGGAGCTAGCAACAATCGGCATTATTTCCGAACTGTTTCTCACCCTAAGACCACCGTCGCGTGCGCCGAAGAAAGCTTCTTACACAGTGGATTACAAATTAGTCCGCGACTTACTCTATAGGATCAAACGCCGGCGCTTCCCAGTCTATAGGTCCAAAACACTCTTGCGCGGCGGAACGATTCCCCTGCAGCAGCTCCCTCCAAGCCGCAAGTACCCTTTGATGATCTAGTGATTTATGATTCTGCAACCTTTCTGTAGTGCGGTGAAACCATTCCACGTCAGCAACTTGACTCACCCATTGGACGGCACTGTCAAAATCGTCGAAGATGAAGTCTTCCGGCCAAAGCGTCTGAATTCCTGGCCAACGCCGAGCTACAGGGAGGGCTCCTGAGCTTATCCCTTCAGCCAAGGCAACGTGCGAGCCTTCAACATCGGAGAGGGATAGGATCACCCCAATTTTCTCGTACCAGCGAGCCATATCGCGCCCTGGAGGATCGAAGAACACCGCGTTCCGCACTAATGGGTCTAGCTCCAATCTTAGGCGGACCTCCTCCCATTGCTGAGCAATCCGAGGATCACGCTCCCAGTTCACGTGTTCGGTAGGCAAACTTCCGCGAACGCGAAGGGTAAAACGCTTATCAATTGCACGGAGCTCTGCAAGTAAGTTCAATGCGAGGTCAAGCCGCTTCAAGGAAGGCGTTATCCCTACAATACCTAGGGTAAATCTAACGTCATCACTTTTTGGCCTAGACAGCATCGTGCCGTTGATGTAATTAGGTATATACACCATTTTCTCCGCCGGCCAACCGAATTCTTGCACAAGCTTTCTTCCTACCCAAGGAACAATAACTACACCTGCATAGTATTTGTCCATATCAATAGAGTGAGGAAAATCGGTAGTTACTTCGTACCGATGCGCGCGGACAATTAGTTTAGCTTCAGCACGTGCGCGGTCCTGAATCCAGAAATTATTAGGCCGGGCCCATTCGCCAATAATGACGTCGCTGGTTCGGACCAATTCGTTTGCATGTTCTTTATTCGAAGGCCCCGACAAAAACTTCCACTCGTTCATCTCAACACGGGCACCAGTGCTGTTTTTAATTTGCTGAGATAGCTCATCAATAAACGTCAACTTAGTGCCCATCACTGCAACCTTTAAATCTCGAAGGTCGGAGTCCCAAGGTGCTACATAGTCCAATAGAGTACTACGGTTGTCTTCGAGTTGTCTCGCACGCGGGCGCCAAGTCTCGAGAGTGGAATCTAATGCTGACCATAAAGACTCAAAACAAGGCTCGTTATGAACGTCTGAAAAATCTGCGTCGTCAAAAGCATTCCATTCAGCGTCAAGGTTAATCTGCTCTCTTAGTGCATCAAACCCTTCTTTCGCGACGGCAAATGCACTTCGACTATGCGTCTGCTCGCACTTATCCACAGTGAGCCTATCTAACAACTCCGCAACCGAGTCCGGTGTACACCCGCGAAACGCGCCATACAGGAGAGAAAAATCAGGCGCCAAAATATATACATTTCTACGCGCAGTGTCAAGCCGCTGTTCTATTACTGACCTAGAAAGCTGACAATCCGTAAAAATGTCAATGCTAGCGAACTTCGGTTCACGCAGCTTCCTAACCCAATCTGCACCAAGCTTTTCAACAAACGAATGAGGTGACACAAATAGTGCCGATGCAATGTGGTCTGCCATTGGGGAGGAAAGAACTTCGTCGGCAAGCTCTAAATCCATGAAGAATACGAAATTCTTGCTGTCTTCTGATAACTCCTCGCTCCAATGCTCGCGTTCAACGAGATGGACTTCAAATCCTTCTTCCTGCAGAACGGCCGCAGCAGTGTACCAACCTGCTAATGCGACAGCATCTCGAGGTTCACTTCTTGGAGGTTGAACAAATATAATATTTGATTCAAATTCACTTTTCATCTTCATAGAAATTAGCTTCCAGTAATAACCTGAATACCCTCTACGGCAACAAGATCTTCGATCCCCCTTGGGATCGCTTCTGCAGGGTACTCACTCATGTCAATGCTCTCGACCATCAAATCTTCACTGAACAGAATTGCCGCGGATAAAAGAGCCCTTGGCCCATAAATACTCTCCAACCAATGCGCATTGGAGCCCACGACGATTTCTTTCACTCCCCGCAACGATCCTTGAAATCTTTCACTAGCGGGCAGGTAAAGGTAGGTGCGGTCACGCCCTGGCAACTGAGCGTTGATTCTAAGGTCGGCTTGGACTTGAAGCGTCGTCGCCTTTGGCGAAATTGAACCCTGGCTAGAATCAAGAGGCGCAACTATGCTTATTCCGTGCGCTTCCAAAGTTCTAACGAAATTGTCCGGCAACGGGTTCGATGTTGAAAACCGACCCTTCCCGCCCCAGAACACGATTCCAGCTAGAACTATTCTCGAGGCCGAGAGTTTCCTCGGGGGCGCATCAAAAATTAAAGAACGCATGCCTTGTTCTGTAGCATCATCCTTAACAGAAAGTGCCCATCGCCCCGTCTGGTTGACTGCATCAAAATCAATCTTTATTATCACGACTCAAAACCTTATTTTCGATGATCTCAACCAAGCCGTATTAGCTTAAAGCTGGGACCACTTTCTTTAATCTCGGCATATCTAATTACTTCATCAATCAATTCGAAATCCTTCGTTAAGACCGCCGAATAGCTCAGCGACCAATCATCACCTTGAAAATCAAATCGATGAGATTCACCATTAATTTGGTTGAATCGCTCATAAATATCGGCACCGGCGGCAATCAAGAGAAGATCGCCTCGTTTTCCCGGTGATAACACGTGGACAATAAATCTGAAGAGTGTATTTGTAGAAATCTTTTGTTCTGAAGATCCACGCAACAACGCTTCAAACCTGGGAGATTCGGCGTACCGTGCTTCCGCCTCGGTCAAATAAACCCCCCGACTTGCAAACTCATAAATCTCCCGCCAGCCTGCGCCGGTAAGAGATATTGCATTAAAATGATGCCTACGGGATGGGCCCCGCCTGTATGATAATTTCTCAAAGGCCCAACCACTTCGAGCAACGAGGTGATCGGGAAGATAAGGCAAGAATCTGGTTTCCCAACTATTCTTATCGGTTGGTCCCCAATCGTATCTCGCCGCCTCCCAGAGCTTCTTTTGACTCCGGCTATTCACCCCGGACTTTAGAAACTCTAGGTTTAAGGATGCTGCATATTTCTGATTTCCCGAGCCAGTGTCGGTAATCCGTCCCGAATGCACCCTCCGCAGTAGACAGATGACGCCCGAGTGTCGTGCTTCGATCCCAGATCTTAGCAAGCGGAACGCCAAGTTATTATCCACTGCGCTCTCCAGCCCCTCATCATAGCCGAAGAACTTGATTAAATCGGTTTTTATTAACCAAGTAGAATGCCCTGGCGCGAAGCCCGTCTTAAGTGCTGAGCCATAGTTGAAGCTTCGACCGTGGTGAAACTGCAACGCTCCGCTATCGTCATCGAAGTTAATAAAGGTGCCGAAAACAAAATCGTCATCATCATTCGCAAATTCGAGCTGTTTTTCGAGTCTCCAAGGAAGCATTAAGTCATCATCGTCATGTACTGCCGTCCAAACGCCACGAGACAGGTTAGCGCCATGATTTCTAGCAGCAGATATGCCCGATTTGCCCGGCGGCGTCGCCGTATAAACAACCCTCGGGTCATTATAAGCTTCGATCACCTGTTTCGTGTCGTCTGTCGAGCCGTCGTCTACAAGAATCAACTCAAAATCGGTGAAGGTTTGCGCAAGTACCGAATCGATGCTTTGCTTCAAATAGTCCGCTCGATTCTTCGTTGCAATCACAACGCTAACGAGGGGTTTGTCGTTCATTTCCACTCCGTTCTCGCTCTACTTGAAGGGGATAGCTCTTCGGCTGGTTCGGCTAAATTAAGCCTAGGAAGGGAAGCTAGGTAGAGACGCGAGGGAAATTCAAAGCTCTTGTCCAATCCCCAATTTACAAGTCTAATTTCCAAGAAATCTCGGCCAGTTTGTCTAAAAAGTCCTAAATCCAATCGTATAGGCGCTTCCTCCGAGGAACTATCAATATATATGTAATCTGCCTCCAAGGATTCCGAATGACGATATCCCTCGAGCTGAGGGAAGCACTCTTTCAATTCGTCGTCCACCAGAATAAGTGCTTGTTTTTCACCAACGGCAAAAGAACCGAACTGAAGGCTGTAATTCCGCCGATCATCCAATCCATCCCAGCGGTAAGATCGGGTAGGGAAACCTACCAAGGAATGATAAAATCGGCTGGCTGATTTCAATCCCTCGCGTCCCCGCGAGGTATAGCCAGCAAATTTATCGGGAAGGGAACCAATTTTCTCCACTGAAACCGCCGTTAACTTCGTCTTCCAACTGCTACTTATCGAAAAAATGCTAACACACCCCTAAGGGGCGGTCGATTAAAGCGGCGACCAAGGCAACTCCTCGTCAACTCAGCAATCCAACGGCATCCACAACTTGCCCTTGAAAATCTGAAAGCGCTGAGCGTAGCGGCAAAAACTTACTGTGGAGCACCAAGACTCCAACCACATCGGACAAATCAAGGATATCTTGAAGCGAGTCCGACCAAACAACATTTGCAAGGCACTCAAGCTGCTCCGGCAGATTTTTCAGGGCCGGGTCATGTACCCGAATAATGAGATCGGGACGTTGCTTCGCAAGCCCGCGAATCACCTCCAAAGCCGGCGATTCCCGTATGTCGTCGACGTCGGGCTTAAAGGTAACTCCAAGCATCCCCACCGCACCGCCTTTTCCCGCCAGATGATCAATCTTTGAGGCCACTTTGTGGGGTTTTGAGTCGTTTACTAATCTAGCGGTTGATATCAATCGTGCTTCCTCTGGAGCCGCCGAGTACAAAAACCACGGATCCACAGCGATGCAGTGCCCTCCTACACCGGAACTGGGTCGTAGAATATTCACTCGAGGATGCAGGTTTGCAAGCGATATTAGTTCCCATACATCCACGCCAATAGTGTCACAGATTAAAGAAAGCTCATTTGCAAATGCGATGTTAACGTCTCGAAACGCGTTCTCGGACAGCTTTACTGCTTCCGCAGTCTTCGCATCTGTGGTTCGAATTGGAGCCTGACAGAATTTGGCATAAATTTCCGCCGCTTTAAGTGCAGCCTGTTCAGAAGTACCACCAACGATTCGCGGATTGTTTTCCATCTCAAAGAGAATGTTCCCGGGTAAGACCCTCTCAGGACAATGCGCAAACAGAGGCGGCATTCCTCCCTCAAAAAGGTTTGGACGGCGTTCACGAATACGTCGTTCAATCTGGTCGGTCAAACCAGGAGGGCTAGTTGACTCCAGGACGACAAGATTTCCTTCTTCCAAAACTTCTGTTAGCGCGTCAACTGCTTCGAAAATATAGCTGGGGTCGACGTGATGAGAAGTATCAAACGGCGTTGGGACCGCAATAATGAACACATCCGATTTAGAAGGATGTTCAGCGGCCGACAAACGCTTTTCCAAGATAGCAGTTCGCACCATCTCGGAAAGCCCCGGTTCATCTACTTCAACTCTATTGCGACGTATCGACTCCACTATTTCACGATTTACGTCGACCCCCTCAACGCTATAACCAGCTTTTGCTAGAAAAGCTGCCGTCGGGAGCCCAATATACCCCAGGCCAATAACCGCTATTCTATTCATTCAATTCCACCTAATAATTATTAGAGCTTAAATGCTCTGGATTTTCATGTCGAAACTCAGCGAATTTTTCCGAAGGCTTCTGGTTTGCACCTCGAGACATTGGGCAGGCTCAACCTTGTTAGCAAAGCGCGAGATCCACCCACGGTGTGTCCCGGCTTGCTCGCCAACGGTAATCTCACACCACACCCGATCGCTTGTTTTCATGCACAACTTCACCTTTTTGCCGATAAGTACAATCTCTCTAGGTGAATATTCAATTCGTACATTCTCAGGCACGATGAACCTATGCACTGGCTTATCACCAGAGATCGAGCTCCACCAATCCTCAACCCGAAAGTGTCTGTTCGAGAGCAACTTTATGGCCCGATGGGCAACATAATTTCCAGAGGCCAAATAGGCTCCCCGCACATTTCCAGGGCGCGGGGAGACTAACCTCGAGATAACCATTCCCGCATCGCCGTAAAGCTTTGCTGGATGAATTGGATCAAATTTTCTAAAGTAAAGCCCTGAATGCCCGGTCTGTGTCCTAAGTGAAAAAACCCTTGGATCCGAATAGTCGTAATTACAGGTTCCTGAGTCCAGAATCAAATCCTCCCCGCCACAGCGAAGACTAAGCGAGGTGTCATCGGCATGCTTATGAACGTCGCTCTCAAACCCGCATTTAAAGGAAAGAAACAGATCTTCACTTTTGTGTACCCATAGGCCCGTCCTTTGGGACCAAGCAGTACCTAGGTCCGAACTGTAAGCGGTCGCGATCGGGTTCGAATCTCCAAGTGCCGGCAGACTTCCGTCATGGTAACAAATCTTTCGAATCGACTCATTAGCCAAGTCTAAATACGAACTAGCAGTATTGAGCACTTCGCGACAGCTGTCAACCTTTTCAAATTTCCCTACAATTCCAGTCAGAATGCGTATATACAAGTGGTGGTAAAATGTCGAATTCTCATTGCAAAATCCATCCTCGCCGAATACATAGGCTAGGATTTCTTCTAATTGAAGTGCTGCACGATGAAAGAAATGCTTATCGCACACATCATTAACGATCTGTGCCGCAATTAACGATTCTAGTAGCATCAGACCGTGATTGTTTCGAGCAACCAACGCCCAGTAATCCTCACCCTGAATTTCGTATTCCAAGAGTTTTCTAGCAGATTTATGCAAAGGCGATTGAGTCGAACTCAGAGCTACCAATGATTTAAGTCGCATAGCACAGCAGTGATCCCAAGACGTACCAAGAAAAACCGACAACTCGTGCCTAGAAATCTTGAAAGCATCGTAAAAAGACACAAGTGCAGCTTCAGCGTAAATGGGATCAGTTTTAGCGATGTCCACGAGATAGTTTAGGGAAAGTGCCCAAAGCATCTCTGATTTGCTCTGTGTTGTCCGGATTAGCTCACTCCAACTCTTCGGACTTCGTACGACTGGATGGGAAGCATTGATCGAATTTTTTACAACATATCCCTCGTCTTTCTTTTCTAGACTCCACCCCCACCCCATCGACCATTCACGGTAGAGACTATCTGCAAAACTCTGAGCCGACATCTAAGCAGTCCTTATCTTCCAAGTATCCTCATCTTCAACTACAAACCGTTTCGGAGGATAGTACCGTTTCGAGAGACTCAACTGTTCTTTCGCGCCGTCAACGTCGCCAGCGTTCCTCAAAGAGATCCATTTCTTATAGGATCCCGAGACCAATTTCGCGTCCCCATCGGCAACTAGCACGCCATCGTTAATCCAAAGTGCCCTGTTACAATTCTTCTCGATCTCACTCATTGAATGGGAAACCAAGAAGACTGTCCCTGCGTCATTCAACATATCGCGCATCCTTTGTTGAGCCTTCTCCGCAAACCCAATATCCCCAGTTGAAAGCGCCTCATCGATTATTAGAATATCCGACCTTATTGCCGTCGAAATCGCAAAACTCAAGCGCGCAGATTGACCCGACGAGTACGTACTTAACGGCCTCAAAGCGGCCGGCCCCAATTCCGCCCACTCGACAATCTCTTCCGATTTCAATATCGCTTCCGCTTTAGGAACCCCTAAGGCCAGACAACCTAGGTATGCATTCTGACGAGCATCGAGGTATCCGATCAATGCTGGCTTCACGCCCAGAAAAGTTGGCTTGGACAATGCCCAAATCGAGCCCGACGTGGGTGCCTCTGCCCCGGCAATCATCCGGAGCAAAGTTGATTTACCTGACCCATTGCGGCCTAGGACACCGATCGATTCCCCTCTGGTTGCGAAGAACGAGATTCCCTTGACAGCAGTATTTACGTCATCTTGATGTCGAGCACCACTGCCTGCGTCCTCAGAAGTCGTGCCTCGCTGACGATATGCTTTGTTAACACGTTCCACCACCACTGAAGGATCGGGCACATATCCGATAAATTCTTCATTATGCAAGGGTTCGATACCTACCCTCAGCCCCCTCAAACACCAGAACGCCAACCGCTAGCGTCCCGAATCCCCAAATGATCATCATTGCCCAACTCATCAACGCTGGTAGCTGCCCCTCCAACACGATCCCCCGGACCGCGTCCATATATACGAACGCTGGATTATTCCGTACTACCGTGTAGACTGCACCAAACCCTTCAAATCTTTCTATTGGGTAAAACACTGCGGACATAAAGAGCCAGGCTCGAATAAAAAGCTCAGCAATGACTTTTACATCAGGTACAAAAGCCGTCATTCTCGCAGCCAAGAACATGCACCCAGTACCAAAAACTGCAGCCAGAATAACAACGGGCACTATCCCCAGCAGCCGAAATGAGAAATGATTTCCGCTTTGAAATACTAGGGCAGCAATGACTGCCACCCCTATTGAAAGCAAACTATCAAGAAACTGCCTTAAAGAATTGGAAAGCACTACGGCGGCTGCTGGAAACTGAAAACTTCTAATCACTTGGAGCGATCCCCGAACCAGGCCAAGTCCTGAAGATGTCATCCTCGAAATCATATTAAATAAGCAGATACCGAGCAAGAGGTAACCAACATAATTATCTATACCCCTCGAGGCTCGGAGCACCAATCCGAACATCAGACCATATAATGCCGCCTCGAGCAAGGGGTAGACCACTAGCCAAGCTTTCCACAACCGATAATCTTGATTTGTTCTAAAGGCTCTAAATCTGGCATCAGCAAGGATGAAGTACCGAAAGTTCCAAAGGCTTCGCAGATGCCCCACTATCGTCAAATCATCAGAAACTGGTCCTAAACACTCAGAGTTAACAAGGTAGTAGCCTTTCAGAGCAGCCTCATTGTCAGGATGCTTCCTAGATTTGTTTACATCAGTAGACATCAGTGTCCGCCTATCCATGGAGCCTCTTCATTGCCGCTGCGTAAGAACTTTTCACGCCTTCAGCAAATCGAATCTTACCCTGCCAACCAACCTGAACAACTATACCCGCTATGTCCGACAGACCTCCTTCAACGTCTCCACGATAGACCTCCGGTTTCCTAATTCCGTCTTGAAATCCAAGTCTAGCTCGCTAAGCGGTGAGCCAGGTTGAACAAACCCCCAAAGCTTCGCCGCCGCCCCAACATAGTCACTATATTTAGATGGCAAAAATGGGTTCACCTCAAAGCAGTCTCGTGTATCCGAGTCAACGACCAACAGGATGTCAAATCCAGAAAGCGTCCGCAGGAAAGGAATATATTGCTGATAGGGATGAACGTAGATGGAAGCATTTCTACCTACCTCATTCAATTTCTTCTGGGCTGTCACGGGATCGGGAACAAAACAATGAAACTCAAATAGTTTACTATCCGCAGTATCGAGCTCATTTAAGGCGTCGACCAAGAGTCCCACCCCTCTGTTGGGATAGAAACTCCCAAAATAACCTATCCTGATTCTTCTGTCACCCCCGTCGACGGCGGCCTTAGGGATTGACGGCCTTCGATAGAAAGTCGCGGGAAGCGTTGACTGAGGTAGTATTGTCGATTTAGCCTCAATGAGCTCTACCCAGCCACCTGGATATGAGGACATTATGATCCGCTTCTGATTTTCGTTCGTAAATATTAATTCGTCTGCCAGAAGTACGGTTGCGGCTTCAATAAGATCAAATACCGATTCGATGGTTATCCTAGGCAGACCCGATCTAAGAATCTTCGAAAGAATCTCCTCAACTACAGCGCCACTCTCAATGACCCCAGAGCGATGCTTACCAGTAACGTCAAATCTAAGCGGATCGGAAAACTCAGCGGTCCAGCGAATGCTGTCACCGGTATTCAATTTAATTAAGGCGCCCGCTAGATGAGAACCCGCCCAAAGAGCTCTAGAATATAGTTTTTCATATTTCCGTCCAGCGAACTGGTTTTTAATGAAAGCCGCTTTCGCTTTCTCACCAAAATCCAATAAGGCGCCCCAGTCCGAGAAATAGTTGGGCGAATCCAGCTCAGTAACCTTACATACAAAGGGGGCCGACACAGCCTTTAAGGTCCAGTCAGTTCTCCTTACCGTTGACATATCATTACAAATTACGTCTACGGGTTCCCTCCAATCATGTATACGCTTGGCGACAACCGAGGATGAGGGGTCAGAAAAAGGCGGGAAACAGAAGCTTATAACTAGACTGTTTGAACCAGCCCCGCGATTCAGTTCCTCCCATATCCACCCCGGCAATGGATACTCACCCCCAACTTCACGGACTCTCTTCAACGATGATGGGTGACTTGCCAAATAACGCTTGACAAAACCCAGCTGAGAACGTATTAATGACTTTTGCGCATCAACCAGTTTGGGGGTTGAATCTATATCAACAAGTTCCTTCAAAACCTCGAACCGTTGAATGACGTTAAAATCAAAGCTCTCACCGACTCGGGAAAGACTACCGTCGCGCACATGTCGGAAATAATAAGACTGGTCCGTAGATTCAACAAACCATATTTCCGGAGAAGACGGCAACATAACCCTTGCGTTAAAGACGACGTCTTCGCCAGAGCGCAGACTTTCCACATATCGGTTGCTACCAACAAGGCCTCGTGGGATTAGTTTCGCAGCATTATACCCCATCACCCAAGGCACTTCCTCTAAAGTCTTAACTGATCCCAAGCAAACCGCTAGGCGATCTGCCAGTGTAGAATTAAGCTCATTCCCTAATGAGTCTAAGTCTTTCATTTGGGCACAGACCACCCTGTTTGCCCCAGCTTTCGACAACAAGGTCTCAAGATATTTCGGCCCAATAGTGTCGTCGTCGTCAAGAAAGGTCAAATATTCGCCTTGGGACGCTAGGATACCAAAGTTTCTTGCATATCCAGCACCTTTCCCAGAAAGCTTAAGGATCTTTGCCCTCAACTTTCCCTTGCACTGGCACTCACTTCTCAAGTATTCATAGGAACCGTCTTCAGGGCCGTTCACCACAAAGATAGCTTCGAAGCTCTCAGTACCTATCGTCTGTTTTTCGAGACACTCAACGATTTCACCTAAGCGGGCGCGCCCCTTGTAAGTAGGAATAACGATTGAAATTTTCACTTTGAACCCCTCCATACACTTTCAATACGCCTCAGGAGCACAATTGCATAGCTAGCGGCCTTCGCTGGTATCCATTTCCTAAAAAAGGGATAGAGGCGCCTAAGCAGTTCACTCAACCTGTTACGTGAGGCTCGCGTTCGCTTTCTTGGCCGGCTATCTTCAGAAAAAATCTTGGTATCGCCTTGCAATTCCTGTAGAAAAGCCGTTGCTTCCGGATTTTCCCCCCGAGGACCATGCTGTTGGGGGGTGTCTTCTCCACAAACGGGCATTTCTTGGTCTACAAAGCATATTCGCTCTGACACTGACGCGACTAAAGATTCAAACTCCAAACTAGGAGCCGCCTTACCACCATAAGATTCATTGGACACAATGATATGCGCACGATTCTCGAGGTTTAGTTCCATCACCTCTAAGAATGCAGAGGTCTCTCTTCTGACCCTTTCACTTTCAACAAGTACTGTCCTATAAGGGGCTCCCTGTTTTTTCAGTTCCTCGAGCAATTCGCTGAGTGTCGAGAAAACGCAGATATCTCTAACCCAAGTAAGCTCTATGTTGCTCTCCCCTGTCTCAAACACACCTACCAGGTCTGTACTGGAAAGCTCATCGTAGAAGTCACTTTTCTGAATCACTATTCCTCCCTCGGCTGGCATTCCGCAATAATCCTAGAAACTGCTCTAGCGTTTGATTGACAACTATCTCCCGCTCGCGTTCGACCCATTCGCTTGCCGTTGCAGAGCCGGTAAAAGCGTCACCCTGCTGCACAGCCTCAGCCCAAGCCGTAGCCAATTGGTGAGGTTCGCCAGGCGGCACCACGATCCCAGCAGAATGCTCTTGGACGATCTGCGCCGTCTCCCCTTTTGCAACGACCGACAAGTGCATTCCTTTCTCCATCAACTCATAGGTTTTACTTGGGATCGCCAACTCCAATACAGGCCAGTTGGCTAAATGCACTAGGGAGGTATCTGCCCACTTATAGTGGTCCACCAAGCTGCCCGAAGGAATTGAATGCAGGAATTCAACGGGCAAATCAAACTCTTCACTTTGTCGTTTTAATGCGCCCCATGCCGCTCCATCACCGATGACTCGCAAGCATGCTTGCACCCCGTATTCTTCTTTAAGAATTTTTATCGCTTTGAGAGCGTCAGATAGTCCTTGAGCCCTACCGACAGTTCCGGCGTACAAAACGTTTAGTCGCCCGTCACTCCTACTATAGGGTTCGACGGTTTGAGAGAAACTTGGAGGGAAAACGTTTCGTATGACGAAGATCGGACAATCGATTGCCTTTGCCTCTGCTAGAAACTTTGCATGTTGCTCCGAAGTTACAATCAACGCAAGTGCTTGTGAATAGACCATATTTAGAAATCGGGTCACACCCGATGCCAACAGTCTGAGAGGCATGCCGCCCAAAACTTTTTCCCTAAAAGATGTTTCCCCAACCTCAAAATTCCAAGACTTGGATTCATCAAGCAATTCGGGCCATGCATCCCTCAGGTCGATCACATACGGCTTCCCTGAAAGCTTTGCCACCACCCAAGTTGAAACTGCTGTTGGCAAAGCTGGAACGGTTCCAATAATAAAATCTGGCCGTCTGTTTTTCCCGTAAATCTTCTGAGAGAATACGGTTCCCACAGTTGAGATAGCAATGACTAGCTGATTAAATGCCCGCCCTGTCAACGAGCTACTCGCTGGTATAAAACCAGTCCGGTAAACGCGCTCAAGAGACGGCCCTAGCTCGACAGCTTGGGGCCTCAGAAGCTGAATCTGTTTACGGACCCATTGTCTTTTGGTTAGCTTACGCAATTCACGAGGTGGCGGAGCAATAGCAGTTACCTCCACCCCACGCTCTCGCAACTGAGCTGCAAGCCAGCTCCAACGCCTTTGGGGCACTCCGTTCTCAGGACTCCAGTATTGCGAAAGCACAAGTATTCGCATCACTTACTCCCCTTTCAATTTCGGCACTTCCCAAGCACTTAAAAGGTCCCGACAAGCATAGAATCAGTTTAATAGACGGAACACTAGCACAATAAGTATTCAATACCCTGCAGAGTAGGAAGCCTAGTTATTTAGGCCTCATTGGAGAAGAAATAGCCTCAATTACCTGCTGATTTGCCCCCAAGCTTCGCAAGCATATATAGTTAGACCTCGTTGCAGAGAGAGCGCATCTCAGCTCAGCTCAGCTCACAACACATTCCTCCATAGCTCAGTTGGCAGAGCATTCGACTGTTAATCGAAGGGTCACTGGTTCGAGCCCAGTTGGAGGAGCAGACAGGAACCGCCTGATTTCAGGCGGTTCTTTTTCTCGTTTTGTATCGCGTTGGTTCATAAAGCTTTGGGCTTGGACTTCCCTACTGCTCGTCGAACACAGTGGGCTTTAGTGCCTCGAGGATATCGTTGTGGTCGCCGGTCTTGTTTGCGCGCTTTATGTAGTGCCGACCGGTGATCGCAGGGCTTGTATGCCCTAGATGTCTGGCTGCTTCCTCAGCCCCCTTTTCGCGGGCGATTACGGTTGCGACAGTGGAGCGGAAAGACTTCAGCTTGATGTGCTTAAAGCGCGCGCCACGCGCCTGCCGGAACCTATTGCCGAGGTTGTGCATGCTGTGCATCGTTCCGGCCCTACTGGGAAAAACATAAGGCACATTCGGATCGCGGCGGGCAAATCGCTCACGCAACATCTCCGCAAACCATTCAGGGATGACAATTTCGCGAAAGCCGGCCGCGGTCTTCGGCTCCGGCTGCCGAACTAACTTTCCGTCTTGGTATACGGCACAGCCACTGACAATCATCGTCGCCGGCTTGCTATCCAAGTCCACTTCTTCCCACAGCAGCGCGGGAAGTTCTCCCGGACGAATTCCGGTTGCCATGTAGCAGCACACCATCCCTGAAAGGTCGGTACGCTTTCCTTGACTTTCCCAAGCAAGGATCTGCGCAAGGAGCTCATTAAACTCCTCCGGTGTAACCTCAACCGGTTCAGCGCGCGGCAATTGCGGCAGCTGAGCAGTCCGCGCGGGGTTCTGTGTCCATAGCTCAAGCCCTTGCCGCTCAGCTATCGAGAAGGCATGTAAGAGCAGAATTCGCAGATGCCGCGCTGAAGCAAGCGAGCTGTCCGCCACTCGTGACAGCCAAGAATGGACTACGCGCGCCTCACAATCTTCCAGGCGGAGATTCCCCAGCGCTGGAATGCCACGCTCGCCTACGAGAAACCGCCGTGCACGCTGATACATGTTCACGGTTTGAATTCGATTTCCTTGCCCGATTTCCCCAGTGCGCAATGCTTGCAGAGCAATGTCAACCAGTTCCAACACCGTCATCCGCGCAGTGACGGCAAAGCGCTGCTCGTTGAACACCAATGCCCAACCACGCTCTTCCAACAGACGTTGCACTTCTTCCCTGCTGGCGCCAACCTCACTAAGTTCAACGATGGCACCACTGAAGTCCTTCGTCCGCCCTATGGCCTTCCACCCCGTATCAGTGCGTACTACGTTGTCAATCACAACGCCGCCTACCTTGGGCTCACTATTTTCCTCCATGCTCTATTGGACTGATCAAAAGTGCGATTAGTTCCAATCCCAAATGAAGACTTAAATTTGGCCTACCCACTGAGAAATACAAAACCGCCGCATTGGAACACAATGGGTGTTCCAATGCGGCGGTTAGTTTATGTCAGAGTGAACTGCAGGCTGTTTACTTTTCCAGCTCTTCCTCCGGAGCTACGACCTCTTCAAAACGCGGTACCTCATCCGGCACCAACTCAGTGCTAAAGTCTGGCAAACGCTTTCCTACTTCTAGAAGCTCCGCAATTGCTGCAACCGAGCGCTGAGCGCCCTTGCCATCGCCGTATGGGTTAACGGCATTAGCCATTGCAGAATAAGCAGCATTGTCATCAAGCAGAAGCTTTGCCTCTGCCACGATAAGCTCACGGTTGGTTCCCACCAGCTTCACGGTGCCGGCGACGACGGCCTCAGGGCGCTCGGTGTTTTGGCGCATGACCAAAACCGGTTTGCCCAAGGAAGGTGCTTCCTCCTGGACTCCGCCAGAGTCGGTCAGGATAATGGCCGCACGGTTCTGGAGCTTGGTGAACTGATCGTACGGAAGAGGATCAGTAATGATGACGTTCTCCAGCGCCTCGACCTCCGGAAGAACTGCTTCGCGGACCTTAGGGTTCAGGTGCAGCGGCAGCGCAAAAATAGTATCCGGATATGTCTTTGCTAGATCCTGTACAGCACCACCGATCTCCTTCATCGCGTCAAGGTTCTCGCGGCGGTGTGTGGTTACAACAACGAAACGCTTGTCCGAGTTAGCGGCCTCAGCAAGAGTTGGATCCGAGAATTCGATGTCCCAAGTTGCTGCTTCAAGGAGAGCATCAATAACCGTATTACCGGTTACAACGATGTCCTTAGAACGAACGTCCTCGCGGCGCAGGTTCTCCATTGCACCTTCAGTCGGCGCAAGGTGCAGGGCTGCAACCTGACCGATGATCTTACGGTTTGCTTCCTCCGGGAACGGGGACAAGATGTTGCCGGTACGCAGTCCTGCCTCCAGGTGAACGATCTGCACACCGCGGTGGAAGCCCGCAAGAGCCGCTGCCATGGCCGTTGATGTATCACCCTGGGAAATGATGACGTCCGGCTCCTCAGCAACGATGATCTCATCGAGGCCGGCAATTGCACGGGAAACAATCTCATTGAGGGTCTGTCCCGGCTTCATCAATCCCAGATCATGCTTGGGGGTAATTCCAAACATGGTGTTTACCTGCTCCAGCATTTCCTTGTGCTGGCCAGTAGAGACTGCAACGGACTCGAAGCGATCATCAGCCTCTAGAGCTTTGATGACCGGTGCGACCTTGATTGCTTCAGGTCGAGTACCGTACACAGTCATAATTTTCGGCTTAGCCATTGTGCTCCTTGGAAGCGTTTTAGGTGTCATACCAACATTTGCTGTCTCGCCAATGATTGCACGTTTCTGTCTCTTCGCGCGCGGGTATGACCAATACTGGGGTGGGTTCCCAATGAAATCGGGTTACTCGGTGACTTGCACCGATCCATCCGCATTGACAGTTACCGTCGCAGCCATGGCCTTTGCCAGATTTAGGCGCTGCCAGGAGCCTGCTTCGCCCTGCCAGTCGAGGGGGTGGCCGGCTGGGTTTGCGGTTTGGCGAAGCACCTCGGCGCGCTGCTCCCAAGTGAGCTCGGGATGGGTTGATTCGAGCAGGACCGGCGCGGCCTTCGGGACAATCATTGGAGCATCGGTGGCATAAGCTGGCTTAAAGTCGTAGTCCAGCATCGGAGCATAACGCTCAACCGCCTGCTCGTCGGTAGCGTAATTCTTACCCGCATCAGCCTGCTGGGCTACGAGCTCGGAGATGTCCTTGCCAGTGCGCCACTTCATCTCTGCACGGATTTCGGCCGCTGCTTGGTCAAGCGCATCGTGCATACGTGGATCGTTGAGACGGTCGGCTGCTGCGGCCTGTCCCGTCATACGGCCGCCGATAACGTCGAGCGGATAATGCACGCCCATGACCACGCGGTGGTTGCCGGCTTCCGCGCCGCGCAGCACGAGCTGCGGTGCAACCTCCGGGAGCATGTGGGCCATCAACGTGGTGATCCAAGTTGCCTGGTTTGTATGGCCAGACGGAAAGGCTGGCGTGGTGCCGTAATAGTCCTTCTTACCGTCGTTGTACTTGTGAATAGCATCGGGTGCTACCTGGAAAGGACGTCGCACGTTGAAGTGGTACTTTTCCGCGAAGGTAGAGCTAGCTAGTCCACCGGCACGAGCTAGGTAGCCATTTCCCAACAGGTACTCCGTCTTTGGCAGGCGGTGCTCGGCAAGAGCATCGCGGAAAGCGGCGCCAAACTCCTCACCCAGTGCGTCAGAAACCGCAAGCATCACGCCGTCAGTGTCAGCAGCCGCATCTTGCTGAGCGCGCTTAATCAGCGCTGGATCATCGGCAGCAGCGTTGTTGATGGCGATGGCCTTTTCGAGGTTCTCATCCATAATTGGCTGCTGGGTCTTCACATGGTCAAACATGCGGACTACTTCCCAGTAGACGCCGTATTGGTAGGAAGAGACATCGGAAGGAAAGCCAACCAAGTAGTCGGTGGTGAATGGAGTTGGGGTTGGTGCGCCGTCATGCTGGACTGCTGGGGCACCACTGCTCGAACCGGTAACAGCCCCCGTAAGCGCTGGCATCGAAGACGATAGCTGTGCACTAGCCGGCGCAGGGTTCACATGTGCGCCTGCACCCGCTACACCCACTGCCAGAATTGCGGCCGCTACAGAACGGCGGGAAGCAGCAACTATCGAATAACGATGACGAACCATATTTACTTTCTCCATTGAATTAGCAACAAGAACGCACAGAACGCTAGCTGCATAAGGTGGCGAGAAAGTTAAATTTTTCCGGCTAAAAGATGATCTTTTCTGGTGGCGCGATGGATTTAGCTGAGATGGGTTTAGCTTCGAACGTTGCTTACTTCATCTTCGTTCGAATCCGAGCTGACAGGAACAACACCGATGGCGGCCGTGGTCAGGGCGGCCATGGCTATTGCGGCTGATGCCGCTTGCGAGAGACAAGATCGAGCGGTCACGTCTTTAAACTATCGTGCTTTACCCGAGTTGGGAAGCGGTCACAATAAATTTCATCAATGAGGATACCCACCACTACACCACCGATACAGGTAGGCTGGGTGAGGTTATTAGCGTTAAATCACTACCTGAAGGGTGAGATACTCCAACCATGATCCAATTCGTAGTAGGCGCCGCCGCAGGTTATGTCTTTGGTACCAAGGCCGGCCGCAAGCGTTATCACCAGATCAAGGGCGCATACGAAAAAGCGATCAACTCCCCCGTCACCAAGAACGCAGTAAACGCCACCCGCAAGGCAGTGGCAAACAAGCTCGATCCAGAACCCCGCATGAAAGAGGTAAAGGATCTAAGCCGCGGCCGCCGCATCAAAGGAAACCAGCTAGACGGCCAAGACCGTATCTACGAGCCTGACGAAGACTAGCTAGGCTGCGGCCCACGGAATGCCCTGTCGTTAAGCTCGCGGCGGGCTTGCTCAAGGGCGACGAGATCGGCGAAAAGCGAGTTATAGGCTTGCTCGTCGTCGGAGGGGCGCATGCGGCCTAGTTGGGCCTTGATTAGGGCTACTTGGTCGCCCACGCGGGCTTCCTGGAGGCGGGAAAGTACGCTGTCAGCATAGACCTCCCAAGCTTTGGGATCGGACTCATCGCCCACCTTGATGGGTTCCACGGCAAGCTCACTGACAAAGTTGCGCGCAGTGAGATCGAGCATCTCCCCTGCCACAGCGGCGATCCATTCCACGCTGGGCAGGTTGGCTCCGGCAGCAACGCCACCGACGGTAGAGATTGCCTCGCGGATGATGCGGTAAGACTCGTTCGAGTACGCATCGGCGGTAATCCCGTCAAAATAAGAACCGGCAAGGCCCGGGTACTGCAAGGCCAGCTTTAGGGCCTCCCGCTGCGGCCACAGGTGGGTCTCACGGGGGCTTGGCACGTGGAAGACCGGAGTGTTCTGTTGTGCGGGAGCGGGCGTGCCGGCTTTAATCGGGGCGTCGGCAAGCCGTGCCTTCTTGTCCTTTTTCTTAGGTCGGCGAGCCTCCTGCTGAACCTGCTGCAGGACTTCCTCCGGGTTGGGCCAACCCACCCAGCCGGCTAGGCGGCGGGCGTACTCACGCTGCAGCGGGGCATCGCGAATCTGTGCCACCACGGGCACCGCACGACGCAATGCTTGCAGACGCCCCTCAGCGGTATCGATGCGGTATTCGCTAAGCACCGACTGGATGACGAACTCGAACATCGGGATGCGGTCCGCGATGAGCTCACGCACCGCGGCGTCGCCCTTGGCCAGGCGCAAATCGCAAGGGTCCATGCCATCAGGGGCCACCGAAACGAAAGACTGCCCAGTAAAGGACTGCTCCCCCTGGAAAGCGCGCATGGCGGCTTTCTGTCCAGCCTCATCACCGTCGAAGGTATAGATGAGCTCGCCATTGAAGTAGGAATCATCCAGCATCAACCTGCGCAGGACCTGCAGGTGATCGCCGCCGAACGCGGTGCCACAGCTGGCCACGGCGGTCTTCACGCCCGCGGCATACATCGCCATGACGTCGGTGTAGCCCTCCACCACCACCGCTTGGTGTGCTTCCGCGATGTTGCGCTTGGCCAAATCCAAGCCAAAGAGCACCTTGGACTTGTGATAGAGCATGGTCTCAGGCGTGTTCATGTACTTGCCCAGGTTGTCATCATCAAAAAGCTTGCGGGCACCAAAGCCAATGACGTTGCCCGAAAGGTCCTTGATGGGCCACAGCAGGCGCCGATGAAAGCGGTCAATAGGCCCGCGCTTGCCCATCTTGGAAATGCCGGCAGCCTCTAGCTCCTCAAAGGAAAAGCCCATGCGCAGAAGGTGCTTGGTGGCAGTGTCCCACCCCTCCGGGGCATAACCGCACTCGAAGTCATATATGGTCTCGCGGCCAAAGCCACGATCGAGTAGGAACTCGCGCGCCTTGGCTGCTTGCGGGGTCTCTAGCTGCTCTCGGTAGAACTGGTGGGCCGCCTTGTTCGCCGCGATAAGGCGCTGCCGAGTGCCAGGTTTTTCGTTGCGATTGCCGGTGCTGCCGCCTTGGTAATTGATGTGGTAGCCAATCTTTTGAGCCACCGCCTCGACTGCTTCGGGGAAAGAGACCTGCTCCATTTCCATCAGGAAGCTAAAAACATCGCCGCCCTTGCCCGTGGAAAAGCAGTGATAATAACCGCGTTGCGGGCGCACGTGGAAGGAAGGCGTTTTCTCTTCCTTGAAGGGCGACAGACCCTTCAAGGAGTCATAGCCAGCTGGTTTGAGCTGTACATACTCGCCCACTATTTCTTCCAAAGGCGCGCGTTCACGGATTGCTTGGATGTCGCTCTCCGGAATTCTGCCTTGTGCCATGCGCTAAAGACTACCCCGCTTGTGGGTTGCTGGCTTGCCTTGGGGTGCAGATGCAGTTGCCCAACAACTACAGATGGAAAAGCTGCTGGAAAGAACAGAAATTTACCCACCCTTGGGGTAGACAAAAAGCGGCAAAAGCCAAACCTGGAAAATGCAGAAGGTCCGAGTGTTTTCCCAGTGCTAGCTAGATTTTCATTGCAGGAAAATCCCTGCAAAGATGGGGGTATGGCCAATCCCCCCTCCTCCAAGAAGAAGCCCTTAGCCGTCCTCGGCAGCTTGCTCTTAGTCGCAGCCGCTGGCTACTTCGGAATCGACCTTGGCAGTGATTCTGGTAGCTCGCAGTCCACGAGTTCAACTGCAAGCTCCGCTTCATCATCCAACGCCGCGAATTTTTCCGGACACTACGCCTCGTGCGCGATGGATACCCTGCCCGAGGAAGCAGAAGAAACGGCCGAGGATATCTTGGCAGGCGGGCCCTACGACCATCCGAATAATGACAACAAGCGTTTTGGAAACTACGAGGGCGTACTGCCCAAAGAGTCCAAGAACTACTACCGCGAATACACCGTGGATTCGCCCGGCCTAAACCACCGCGGCGCCAAGCGCATCGTCACCGGCGGCGGCAGCGAAACCGACCCCGATGTCTGGTACTACACCGACGATCACTACGAATCCTTCTGCGAGATCCCCGATGCTGAATAATCTCTCCAAAGTTCTAATCACTCAGCCGCTTGAAAGCCGCGCAGATCTGTATTCCGCACTCGGCACCATCCGTGGCTGCAATACCTGCACTGCCCCGCACAACCTCGACGACTTGGCGGACTTCCTGCGCGAGCACAAAGTGGAAACCATCGTGTCCTCAGCATGGAAGCTGTCCACCACTGACACCGCGGCGGTTCTCGAGGTGCTCGGGGACAACGGCGTTCGTCTCTTCCGCTGATCTTCTTGCACTGGGAGCTCCAAGTTCACCTGCCCATACCAGTCAAAGCGCAGTAAGTAGTAAGACTTCCAACCAAAACTCTAACCTCACTCTTCAGTCAACAGGGGTGCCGTGTCTACGTCTCATTTCTGCAAATAAAAAGAAAATGCGATGGCCCAGAATACGCGGTTAAAATGTAGTTTTATCTGGAATCGCAGCTCGGATTTTCGAATGGACTTAGATTTGTTCGAATTCATCAACTCACAATGTCTACCCCCACATGTAGATTGCGAGATAATCAAATTAGAGGAGGTACACCATGTCATTGACCATCAGTCGAACAAACAATTCAGAATTGCAAACTCGTAGAAAAATGCTCACTCATCAGCTCGTGGATAAGTACTCTTCTATAGAGGGACAACCAATCACTCGACGCGATCTGCGAGACCTAGCCTCCATGGGATGTCTCACTCTTGAAGAGCGTGAGCTTTATGATGAGCTTCGCCGTGTCGAAATGATGCTCGACCTCGATGAGTGAATACCCACACCCGAGAATCTTCGGGGAGGACGCAGCACGAGATTTTGCGGACGAAGTACATTCAACGATCAAAGCTGCACTACCTGTTTCAGACAACGATTTAGATGCCGATTTCATACTCAATGAAAGCAACGGCATCTTCGTTTTGTCGGTATTAGCACCGCTCTACTACGGACGGAAAACAACCTCAGCAGAAAAGCGAGTCGAATCAGAACGCAGCGATCTTTATGCCCTAGTTGTGGAATACAAACTCACGCAGGATCGCGATTCGAAGTTCTTAACCGTCAGGAACAGCGCATTCGAGATTCGTGTTCACACTCAATCTGCAATTAAATTTGAATACGAACGTGAGAAAGAGCGCGCACCAGCAGCACATATCCATTTTTCTGGGATCGGCGGCTTGTTGAGCCCTGCGCTAATGAAAAACGGCAAGACAAAGAAAAATGACCCTCGCAAAGACGGAAATCTGAAGGCTCTCCACATTCCTGTCGGCGGTCATCGGTTTCGGCCTTCACTCGAAGACTTCTTGTATTTCACGATTGAAGAGTGCGGCTTTCAGAGAAATGAAGGTTGGGAGAAGGCTCTGAAACTTTCGCGCAATTCATGGTTTGATATTCAGCTACAAGCTGCCGTTCGAGATAACCCTGCAGTGGCGATGAAGGCCCTTCAAGAGCTTGGATTTAAGGTGTCTCCTCCAGAGTCAGGGTGCCCAGCGCCACGGAGACATTCCAGCTGGTAACTGTAACGATGAGCATGATAGTCAATTTGTCAGCTCCTCGTTCTACGCCGTTGGCGGTTTCTCTTCGCCTCGTCCACAATCTCTCCGTGTAAGGACAAGAAAAGTCTTCAGCTGCGGGACTTTCGCGCACTATTTAGCAACCTGAATGGTGCGCGAAACTTGACAATTCGATTTTCGGAATCGATGTCGGCATGGCGCTGCGGTCTGGCTCCCACTCCATAGAACTCATGGAAGCCAAGGAACAGATAAAAGCCAACCATACGCTCCACCCCGATTCCTGGTATCTCTCAGCGACGAGCTGGATCGCTTACAGATTCAATGACTTTCCATTGCGCTGGGTTGCTTTCCACGAACCGGGCGTTCCCATAATGTCGGAACAAAACGAGGTTTGGGGAGTCCCTCTCTTAACGCTGAATCCGTCTAAGAAGCTGCATAGAGATTGGATTATGGATTGAGGTATCGGCCACGCACTATTACCCCATAAACCCAGAAAACTCCGCGGTCTGGCGCGCTAGCCGCTCCAAACGGGACTCGGTCATCGAGGCGATCTGATCCACAATGACCCGCTGGCGCTCGGCATCCGATTCAGCGCGGTTGTACCACAGGCGGAACATCGGGTCGAGGGCGCCCGGTGCGCCGGCGGAAAGATAATCAAAAACGCGGTAGATGCGCTCTCGCTGGCGATCCTGACGCGCCAAGTGCACCGGCTCATCCATCACGTAGAGCACCGCGATGGTCTTCAAAAGCTTGACCTCATTTGCCGCGCGCGCTGGCACGGCAAGGTTGCCCTGCTGGCGCCCCAAAACCAGCTCCGGGCCATTGGCCTCGCGGGTGGCTTGCACCGTGGCACCAACGTAGCGGCCCACTAGCTCCGAAGTCATCTTTTTCAGCGTGGTATAGGCGCGCAGCGAGGAATCAAACTCGCTGACTTGCTGGATGACGGGCAGGGCACGCAGGGAATCCGCGGCGTCGAGAAGCTCGTCCGCACTGCCACCGAAAGCTTTGGCGCCTTTCTCCGCGAGGGCAGCCAGCTCCACCAAGTCCCAGAGCACGGCGAGGGAAACGCGACCAGAAACGATGCCATCCTCGACGTCGTGGACGGAGTAGGCAATGTCATCGGACCAATCCATCGCCTGTGCCTCCATCGAGGGGCGGGAGTCTTCGTGTCTTTCGCGCAGCCAGGCCAAGATGTGGGCGTCCTCGTCGTAGCAACCATACTTGCGGTTCACGCTGCCATCCGGATTGGTTTTGGTCCGCGGGTACTTGCATGCCGCGTCCAATGCGGCGCGCGTGAGGTTCAGCCCAAAAGAATTGTCCTCCGCATCGACCACCTTCGGCTCCAGGCGGGTAAGGATGCGCAGGGTCTGCGCGTTACCTTCGAAGCCGCCGCAAATATCCGCTACCTCGTTGAGTGCGTTCTCACCGTTGTGGCCATACGGCGGGTGCCCGATGTCATGGGTCAGCCCGGCCATGTCGCACAGATCTGGGTCAAGCCCCAGCCCAGAGCCGATACCGCGGGCAATCTGGCCCACCTCGAGCGAGTGCGTGAGACGCGTGCGGGGCGTATCGCCGTCGTGGGGGCCAACCACCTGCGTCTTGTCAGCGAGGCGTCGCAAAGCAGCAGAGTGCAGGACGCGGGCGCGGTCGCGGGCGAAGGCGCCACGGTGATCCGCGTCAGCCGGGCCAGACTTGCTTTTAAAAACCGAGCCCTTGGGGCTCTCGTCGAAGAGGCGGGCGGCGTCGTGCGGGGTATAGGAATAGCTCACATAGTGCAGTGTAGGCGCAACGAGCTTGTACTTTTCTGATTCTGGTAGGGGTGTCTGGCTGCCATTGCAATGCAAAAGCTCCTGCCCCAGCCTCCCTTTTACGGGAAACCTTGGGCAGGAGCTCTAACTGTGTCCGAGCTTACTTGCTGGACAAAGCGCTGGAAAGCTTGTCAGCGAAGGAGAAAGGCAGGTTAACCAGTGCCTGCAGGGTGTCTGCTACGAGGTTGAAGACGTTGTTGATGATGTCCAACATGAGTTTTCCTTTCGATATGCGCAACTTGCATTAACCACGCTAGCAAGCAGGAAGTGGTTTTGCCACCAAAATCAACTGGGAATTTCCTGCGATAGCTGGCAAAACATTCAAAAAGCCGCTGGCAAGGCGCTTTATTTCCCGGTTTTATTGCGAATTTCTTCGTGTCGAGCGCGTCGCGTCGGGCGGATGAGCGCCTCGATGCGGTGTAGACCGCTGCGCAGATGCTCAGCTCGCTCCTCCCCTAGTACCTTCCGCGCGCCGAAGACCACCAGGCCACCCAACTCGTGGGCCAAATAGCGCCACCACGGCGGCGCGAAGGTGGGCGTGGGATAGCCGGCTGCACCGACCACCCGTGCCGCAAACCCCTCGTCGCGGGCGATGAGCCAGGCACGCAAGCGATGCACCGGGTCGGTCACGATGATGACGCGCTCGAAGCCATGCCTGCGGCGGATGGCGCGCAGGGATTCCACGGTGTCGTTGCCCTCCGGCACGGGCAACACAGTGGCGTGGCCACTAAGGTACTTGGCGCCGACTTCTGCCTCGGTGAAGCGATCCCCGGGCAACTTGCCGCCGACGGTAACGATGGGCACGCCCGGTATAGCAACCGCAATGCGGCGGGCCTCGTCGAGGCGCGCCTGCAGGATGCGCGAGGGCCTGCCATCGTATTGAGCCGCACCGAGCACGATGATTGCCTGCGCTTCAGACTCCATCAGATTAAATTTCTGGGCAATCTTTTCCCGGAATTTCCGTGCTTTCCTGCAGCAGCTAACGCGTCTCATTTGCACTAGCCTAACGGTATTCTGGTGGGCATGACTTCTTCTGCGCGTATCGGTTCAGCCGCCCTAGCGGCACTCATCGTAGGGCTATCGCAGCCTACTGCTTTTGCAGCAACACCACCCCACAGCAACGCGCCGGCGGTGCTAGCGCAGGCTGCCCCCTCAAGCATTACTTCTAAGGTCACTGACAACTCTGGGGTGCTCTCCGCTGAGGAAAAAGACCAGCTGGAAGATGAAATCAAGACGCTGCAGAAGAACGAGGGCCTAGTGCTCTACGTAGTCTTTGAAAAGACTCTGTCTGGCTCCGCGGAAGACTTCGCGCAGCAATTCGTCACCTCCAAGGGCCCGAACTCCGCCATTTATGTTGTCTCCGTCGAAGACCGCAAGGTCGGCGTGCAAACGGGTGGGGCCTGGCCAAAAAGTCGGCTGAATGCCATGTATGAAGCCGCTTCAGCACGCCTGGCAGACGATGACTTCGGCGGTTCTGCTTTGGAGTTAGTCGCAGCTGCCTCGGGCCGCGGGAAGGGTTCTTCAAGTTCTAGCTCCGCTGATTCTGGTTCAGGTGCCGGCTGGCTAGCCGGCGGTGCCGGTGCCCTGGCGCTGGCCGGCGGCGGCATATGGTTGGCAGGCCGCCGCAAGACCAAGAAAGATTCCGCGGAGACGCTCAAGTCAGCGCGCGCCATCGAGCCGGGCGATACGAACTCGCTGAATAAGCTTGATACCGCAACGCTCGAATCCTTGGCGCGCGAGGAGCTGGTCTCTACCGATGAGTCCATTCGCCGCGGCAAGGAGGAGCTCGACATCGCCACCGCCGAGTTCGGCCCCGAGCGCACGCGTCCTTTTACCCGCGCGATGAACCACTCCACCTCCACCTTGCAGAAGGCCTTTGCTATGCAGCGCTGGCTTAACGACGCCGCGCCAGAATCCGAGGCCGAGCGCCGCCAGATGCTCATCGAGATCGTCTCCTCGTGTGGCCAGGCCGATGATGCCTTGGATGCCCAAGCCGCGGATTTCGCCGCCATGCGCGATCTGCTGATCAACGCCGATTCCAAACTGGACGAACTCACGCGCCGCAGCGTGGACGTGCGCGCCCGCATCCCGCAGGCCCAGCAGATTCTGGCACAACTGCAGCAAGACCACCCGGGCGCGCTGGACTCCATCGCCGATAACCCGCACATGGCAGAAATCTCCGTGGGCGAGGCGGAAAAGCAGCTCGACCGAGGCCGCGAACTCGCCGCGGCACCTGCCGGCCAGCAAGGCGGCCTGGTGGGCCTCATCCGCGAGGCCGAGCACGCCATCGAGGTGGCAGACCGCCTCCTTTCCGGCGTCGAGCACGCCGAGTCCAACCTCGCGGCCGCCAAGACAAATCTCGCCGCGCTCATCGCTGAAGTCCGCGGCGAGGCAGACGAGGCCCGCCAGTTGGAGCAGCAAGGCAAAAAGCTTGGCACTGAGGCCGATTGGCAGGCACTTGCAGACGTAGCCACCCGCGCCGAGGCGGCCGTTACGGAGGCGGAGGCCAGCCAGGCCAGCGACCCACTCGTCCACTACACCGCGCTAACCACCATCGACTCGGAGCTCGACGAGCGCCTCGACGCCGTGCGTGAGGCCACCGCCACCCGTGCCCGCCAGCTCGACCTGTACAACCAGCAGATGCACTCCGCGCAGGCCGCAATCCAGGCCGCCGAGGACGTCATCTCCACCCGCGGCCGCGTGGTGGGTGCCACCGCCCGCACCCAGCTTGCCGACGCCAAACGCCTGCACGCCCAAGCCATGCAGCTGAAAAACTCCGATCTGCGCAACGCCATCGACGCCTCCCGCCAAGCCGCTAACGCCGCACAAAATGCGGCGCGAACCGCGCAGCAGGACATCAACTCTTATCAGCGCCGCCAGCAGGTCCAGTCTGCCGGCTCCACCGCGGGAGACATCATCACCGGCATGGTCATCGGCCAGATGCTCGGCGGCGGCCACAGCCATGGTGGCTTTGGCGGTGGTTTCGGCGGCGGATTTGGCGGCGGTTTCGGCGGAAACTCCGGCGGCGGGGGCGGTGGCTTCCGCGGCGGTTCCTTCTAGATCCGCCGGCGCTTCGGGGCGTCGACAAGCGCGCAGCAATAGGTTAAAAACGCGGCGTCGACGTCCGGCACCTGCTGCGGCCGCATATCCGTAATCTCCAGCACACCCTTAAAAGTGGGGCGCGTGCGGATAATCTCGTTTCCGGAAGCGTCATAAATGCGGCGCTCCCTGCGGAAAGGATTAGGCCTATCCAGCGTGTACTCACGGCCCATGCACTTGGCCTGCATATGGCTGATTGATACGCCCTGCTGCCCCACGTGCAGAGTCTCACCCGTGGTGGCCGTGCCGCGCACCCAGAAATGGCGACTGCCGCTGTCGATGGAGTGCTCCAGCAAAATGCGCTCCTGCGCCGCAGCCAGCTGGGATTCATTGACGTTCAGCACGTCAGCGCGCACCGTGGCCCATACGGTGCCCTCTTCATCACGCAGGCAATCTTCGGCCCACGTCCAATGCCGGTGTTCTGTACTCACGAATATCGCTAAATGCCTAGAACACGAAAAGGGAAAGCAACGCCACCAAGGAGGCAAGCCCCAGCGTGGCAATAACGGGCACCGCCATGCCGCGGGTCTTGGCCTCCAGAATGAGACGGGTAAACCAGCTCAAGGCGATGATCTCGGCGTCGTTCAGTGCGGCCGCCTCGGGCTCCGCGTCGAACTCCAAGATGGCCTTGCGCACGCCGGAATTCTTTGCCGAAAACTGCGCGACCTTGTGGCCGGCGGCGTCTTCAACGATCCAGTCGCCGCCGTTTTCATTGATGAAGGAAAACGCGCGGCCAGCGGCATCCGCCTCTAGGCGCTTGGCGCGGCCCAGCGGGCCCTGCAGCGTATAGACGCGGCCATCCACGCGGGCCGTGGCGCCTTCTTTCGGGTCCGCCGCAAGCTGCCAAACCTCGCCGTCAATTTCTGCCTGATCTGCAGAAAAGACGCCGAAGGCCAGGGGCCCATCCTCCTTCAGCAGGACAGGCTTTTGGCTGTCAGTGCGGTCCCAGCTGGTGTATTGCATCGCTACTTTCTTCTTTACTTGGCCTTTAGCAGCCGATGAGGCGGGCGGCCAGGTATGCCTCGAGCTCGTCGAGCTTGACGCGCTCTTGCTCCATGGTGTCGCGCTCGCGGACGGTAACTGCGCCGTCTTCCAGGGAATCGAAATCGTAGGTCACGCAGAAAGGCGTGCCGATTTCATCCTGACGACGGTAGCGGCGGCCGATGGCACCGGAGAGGTCAAAGTCAACGTTCCAGTGTTGGCGCAGCTTGGCAGCCAGCTCGCGGGCCGGGGTGGACAGTTCTTCCTTCTTGGACAACGGCAGAACTGCAACCTTGACCGGGGAAAGGCGGCGGTCCAGGCGCAGGACCACGCGCTTATCGGTGCCGCCCTTGGCGTTTGGCACCTCTTCCTCATCATAAGCATCGACCAAGAAGGCCATCATGGAACGGCCCAGGCCGGCTGCCGGCTCGATGACGTAAGGAACCCAGCGCTCCTCGGTGGTCTGGTCGTAGTAGGACAGGTCCTCGCCGGAGCCCTTCGCGTGAACGGAAAGGTCGTAGTCGGTGCGGTTAGCAACGCCCTCGAGCTCGCCCCACTTGGAGCCGGTGAAGCCGAATGCATACTCGACGTCGACAGTGCGCTTGGAGTAGTGGGACAGCTTCTCCTTCGGGTGCTCGTACAGGCGCAGATTCTCTTCCTTGATGCCAAGGTCCACGTACCAGTTGTAGCGGTCATCAATCCAGTACTGGTGCCACTGCTCGTCCTCGCCCGGCTTGACGAAGAACTCCATCTCCATCTGCTCGAACTCGCGGGTGCGGAAGATGAAGTTGCCCGGGGTGATCTCATTACGGAAGGACTTACCAATGTTCGCGATGCCGAAAGGTGGCTTCATGCGCGCGGAAGTCATCACATTCTTGAAGTTAACGAAGATGCCCTGTGCAGTCTCCGGACGCAGGTAGTGCAGGCCCTGCTCATCATCAACCGGTCCCAGGTAGGTCTTGAGCAGACCGGAAAATGCCTTCGGCTCGGTCCAGTCACCCGGCTGGCCGGTCTCAGGATCGTTGATGTCTGCCAGGCCGTTTGCAGGCTCGTGGCCGTGCTTTTCCTCGTATGCCTCGAGCAGGTGGTCAGCACGGTAACGCTTACCGGTGTGGCGGGACTCCACCAGTGGATCGGTGAAGACCTCGACGTGGCCGGAGGAAACCCAGACCTGACGCGGCTGAATGACGGAGGTATCAACACCCACGACGTCCTCGCGGGACTGGACCATGTGGCGCCACCACTGGCGCTTGATGTTTTCCTTTAGTTCCACACCGAGGGGGCCGTAGTCCCACGCAGAGCGCGAACCGCCATAGATCTCACCTGCCTGGTAGACCAATCCGCGGCGCTTGCACAGGCTTACAACGGTATCGATGACGCTTGCCATGGTTAAAAAGACTCCTCTGTTAAGGGACAGCCGTGAACAATGTTCCTAGTCTATCCTGCCTCCTTCCACGCGTGGGCGGAGGGGTGAAAATAAATTTTGTATTTTATACAACACTGTGCAAGATGTGGGGTATCGTACTGTTTCAAGCGATTAACAGAAATTGGATTGAAGGTGATCTGCATGACGCAGCCCTCCACGGCGCTTCACACACTCGACATCGACGCCGCTACCCGCATCATTGGCGCTTTAGATTCACCCCTGCGCATCACCCTGATATTGGCCCTTAACCGCCACGATCACTACGTTCACGAGCTGGTGGCCGCCACCGGCAAATCCCAGCCGCTAATCAGCCAACACCTGCGCGTACTAAAAGATGCCGGAATCGTCGATTCCAAGCGTTCAGGCCGCGAGGTGCGCTACTCGCTGGCCTCTCCCGAGGTGCTTTCCTTGTTGGAGCAGGCTGCAGCACTGTTTAACCGTTAACTTTATTGGAAACTAATTGATAAACTAGCGGTCATGGCTCTCCATGAAAGCATCCCTAAGCTTGGGGCTCGCAACACCAAGCAGCGCACCGCTGTCGTCGAGGTTCTGCGTGAACTAGATAAGTTCGCCTCGGCAAAAGACATTCACCGGGCGTTGCAAGACCGCGAGCACAAAGTAGGCCTGACCACGGTCTACCGCACCCTGCAATCCCTCTCCGATATTGATGCAGTGGACGCGCTTCACATGCCTTCGGGCGAAACGCTCTACCGCCACTGCGAATCCGCTAACCACCACCATCACTTGGTATGCACCAAGTGCGGCCGCACCGAGGAAATCGACGGCGGCCCCATCGAGCAGTGGGCATCCAACGTGGCTGCCGAGCACGACTTTGAGCTAACCGGCCACGATGCCGAAATCTTCGGCATCTGCTCCAATTGCCGCGCGAACTAGGCAGCACCACGTAACAAATAGCTTTAGCTATTTTGTACCGCCGAAACGACGATCCCGCCGCGCGTATTCTTCTACCGCGGCGTACAAGTCCTCCGGAGTGAAATCTGGGAAGAGCTTGTCTTGGTAGATCATCTCCGCGTATGCCGACTGCCACAGCAGGAAGTTCGACGTGCGCTTCTCCCCCGACGGGCGCAGGAATAGATCCACATCCGGCATGGTGGGATCATAAAGCGCAGCGCTTAGCGACGCCTCGTTAATCGCGCTCGGCTTCAACTCACCCTTGGCCACCTGATCGGCGAGCTTGCGAACGCCGTCGACAAGCTCGGCGCGCCCACCGTAGTTCACGCACATCGCCAGCGTCATGCGCGTATTGTCCTTGGTCAGCTCCTGTGCGGTCTCGAGCTCCTTGATGACGGAGCGCCACAGGCGCGGGCGGCGGCCCACCCAGACCACACGCACGCCCTTCTCGTTAAGCCACTCGCGCTGGCGACGCAGCACATCGCGGTTAAACGCCATCAAAAAGCGCACTTCTTCGGGGCTGCGGCGCCAATTTTCCGTGGAAAAGGCATAAGCCGAAAGGTACGGGATGTTCATGGAAAGGCAGGCATCGACGACGTCGAGAAGCACTGCCTCACCACGGCGGTGCCCCTCGGTGCGCTTCATGCCACGCTCCTCGGCCCAACGGCCGTTTCCGTCCATGACCAGCGCAATGTGCTGGGGCAGAAACTCCTGAGGGATGGCAGGCGGGTTTAAAACTCGGTTCGGATCTGGCGTAATCACGCGCCTTATCTTACTGGTCCATGACCCCTAACGCGGTAACCTTGCGTTCCAAATGCCACTGCAGATGCGCGCGGATGAGTTGATGCGCCTCCCCGCGCTGCTCAAAGGTAGGGCTCGTGGGGTGTCCATGCGCAAGCAACCACATGTGATGCAACGTCTCCGGGTCCACCTCGGCGGCGCCTGGCGGGCGGCACTCGTGGCACATCGCGCCGCCAACGGCCGGGTGGAAAGCATGATGCGGGCCGGGCTTCTGGCACTGCGCGCAATCGAAAAGCCCCGGCGCCCAGCCGGCATGCGCCATTGCCTGAAGTAGGAATTGGTCCAGCGTCAGGAGCGGATCGTCGTGCTGCAGGCGCTGCAACGTGGCGACCAAGGCGTTATAAAGGTATGGGTCTTGGTCAGAATCCGCAAAAGCCAGGCGTTCGGCGGATTCAAGTGCGGCGCAGGCGGCGGTATAGCGCTCATAATCTCCGATGATGGCGGCGCCAAAAAAGTCCACGGTGTCGGCCTGCGAAATCGTGTATAGATTCCGGCCGGGATACAGCTGCACATCCAGGTTTACAAAGGGCTGGAGGCGCGAACCAAAACGCGACTTCGCCCTGCGTACGCCCTTGGCCACCGCGCGCACCAAGCCATGGCTGCGGGTAAGCAGCACGATGACGCGGTCAGCCTCGCCGAAGTCATAGCTGCGGATGACCAGGGCGCGGTCGCGAAAATTCTCCCTCGGCATACTTAGGTTTTTAAGCCTTGGGTTTTAGAAGCCGAGACGGCCCAGCATCTTCGGGTCAGACTGCCAGTTCTTGAGCACCTTTATGCGCAGGTCAAGGTAGACGTTCTGGCCCAGCAGCTGGATGATCTCTTTGCGGGCGGTGCCCACGATGCGGGTAAAGCGGCGGCCGTCCTTGCCCTCGATGATGCGCTTTTGGCCTGGGCGCTCCAGGTAAAGCACCGCGTGGATGTTCATGACGTCGGGGCGAGTCTCATCGGGCAACATCTCATCGACCTCGACGGCCACGCTGTGCGGCAGCTCGTCTTTCAAACCAGACAGTGCGGCCTCGCGGATGAGCTCAGCGATGCGCTTTTCCTGCTCTTCGTCGGTGATGTGATCATCGGGGTAGAACTTCGGGCCTTCTGGCAGGTGATCGATGATCACCTGGGTCAGCTCATCCAGTTGTACGCGCTGGGTGGCCGAAACCGGGATGACCACGGCGTCGGGGTTCTCCTCGCTAAGCAGCTGGTGCAGCGCCAAAAGCTGCGCGCCGACCTGATCCTTGCTGGCCTTATCCAGCTTGGTCACGATGCCGATGATTGGGGTCTTCGGCGCTACCTTGCGGACGTTTTCCAGAATCCAGCGGTCACCGGGGCCAATCTTTTCATCGGCTGGGATGGTCAGGCCGATGACGTCCACGTCCGCGTACGTGTCCTTGACCATCTCGTTGAGGCGCTCGCCCAGTAGGGTGCGGGGGCGGTGCAGGCCGGGCGTGTCGACGACGATGACTTGCGCATCATCGCGGTGCACCAAGCCACGAATGGGGTGGCGGGTGGTCTCGGGCTGGTTCGCGGTGATGGCGATCTTCTGCCCCACCAGCGCGTTGGTGAGAGTCGACTTGCCCGTGTTTGGGCGGCCGACAAAGGACACGAACCCCGAGCGGAACCCTTCCGGGGTATCGGTGTAGTCGGTGTAGTCGAGGACCTCCCCATCGGTGGGAAGGTTCTCAAAGGCGGCGTCAAAATCGGTACTCATTGCTAGTTATCATAGCCCAGCCGCGTCACAGTAGTACATACGCGTTTGCGGCTGCCCATTGGCCTCTTCACCGGCCTTTCTCTCTCGCAAATACCCAGCCCTGGAAATGCAGTTTTCTGGTGGAATGCGCGGCGTCGGCACGCGTGGCGAAACGCGAACAGGACCTCTGGGTTTCCAGGGCTGGGTATCTATGCCGCGCGCCGCGGACCCATCGCCAACATTCGGCGCACCGTCGCGACAAACTCCTCCGGCCGGGCGCGCAACTCCTCAGGGCTAAAGCGCAGGACCACATAACCCATGTTGAGCAGCTCCTTCTGGCGGCGGTGCTCCGCGCGAATCGCCTCCACAGGCCTGTCTTGGTATTTGACATCGCCGTCAATTTCAATGAGCAACCAGCCGTCAATTGCCAAGTCAGCGCGGTACTTGCCCACTATGTACTGCGGGCGCACGTTTATGCCCGCACGCAGCAACAACGCGCGGGCGTAGGACTCCCACGGCGACTCAGAATCAACCACGGCCGCGGCCACCACGGCGCGCGCCGTCGCCACGCCCTTGACGCGGCCCAGCGCGCCCAACGTATCCTGCAAGCGACGGCGGCCCACCTGTGCACGCACATAATCCGCGGCGACCAGCCCTTCTTCGAAGCCGTGCAGGCGGGCCATGTCAATCGCGGTACGCTCCAGCGAGGTGAGCTTAATGCCGTGGACCGTAGTGGTTTGCCCGTGCAGGCGGGCGGCTTTATAAGCGAAGAAATGCCCCTTGGATTTCTGCGGCACCGAGCCCGAGGGCAGCACTGCTGGGTATTCGGTGGGGCGACTAATGGTGGGAACGCCGTATATCAGAGCGGCGGGCTTTCCGATCAACACGGCTTTATGCACGGTCCGTGCGTGGATATACACCCGCGCTATGTCGCGTTCCCAGGGTTTGAGCCGGTTCCAGAATTGCTTCGGCAGCGCGAAGCACCAGGCCGCGCGCACGATTTTGCCGTGGTGCAGCTGCAGCCAGCGCGGGTCTTCGTTGGATAGTTGGCGAAGGTCAATAAGGTGGGCGTCGATTGTGTCAAAAAGTAATGCGTTGTCCATGCCTTACTTTTAACCGGCGGCGGGTGCTGGCGCGCGGCAAGTGCGGCCAGGATGGTCAAATTCCCAGGGCTGGGCACCCAGACCTCCTGTTCGCTTTTCGCCGCGCTTGCCGACGCCCCGCAATCCACCAGAAAGCTGCATTTCCAGGGCTGGGTATTTGCCAAAAGGCGTGGGGCGGGTGCGCTAAAGCTCCTCGACCTGGAACTGCAGCTGCGGATTCGCAAACACGTCCTGGGACTCAATGAGCTGCAGCTCCTGCGAGTCTGCCTCATAAGTGTTGTGCAGCAAGTCGTACACCGAAGACGCGGTGCGCTTGAGCGCGAGCTTCGCATCGTGGGTTTCGACGTAGTGGCCGGTAAACAGCGCGGCAGTCACGTCGCCGGAGCCGTTGCGCTTGAATGGCAGGTGCGGGGTGGCAACGATGTAGGCGCGGTCGCCGTCCACGGCGAGCATCTCAATGGTGTCCTCAGGGGTCTCCGGGCGCTTTACCGAGGTGACCAGCACGGTCTTCGGACCAATCTCCTGCGCAGCCTTCACTGCCTCGAGGGTCTGCTCCAGCGTGCCAACCTCGTGGCCAGTCAGGTAGCCCAGCTCAAACTGGTTCGGGGTGATGATGTCAGCCACCGGCACGACCTTATCGCGCAGCAGCGGCGGGATTTCGTCCGAGACAAAGCAGCCAGACTTCGCGTTGCCCATGACTGGATCGCACGCGTACAAAGCCTTGGGGTTGACGGCCTTGATGCGGTTAACGGCATCGATAATTGCGCCGGCGATGTCTGGCCCGCCCTGGTAGCCAGAGAGGATTGCGTCGATCTTCTCAAAGGCGCCGCGCTTCTCGATGCCGTCAATAATGCTGGTGACATCCGATGCCGGAAGCATCGGCCCGCCCCAATCGCCGTAACCGGTGTGGTTGGAGAAGTTCACCGTGTGCACCGGCCATACCTCGTGGCCCGCGCGCTGGAGCGGGAATACTGCGGCGGAGTTGCCGACGTGGCCGAAGGTGACGTGAGACTGGATCGACAGAATATTCATGCCGTCTATTGTGCAACGTGACGCAACACGTCACCAACGAAACGGGGAAATTAATTTTCCTGTGGCTCGCCCACCGCCGGGATTCCACCGCCGGGGACCTCTTTGTCGAGGTTGGCGCGCTCGGCGGCATCCGGGAAGGCCTTGGGGCCCGAGGGCTTAGGCTGGTAGCTCACCCCGCGGGCGGCGAGGTTGTCATACCAGTCCGCCAGCAGCTCGTTCTGCAGGCTGAACATTTCCTTTTCCTCTGCCGGGGTGGCGTGGTCATAGCCCAAAAGGTGCAGGCAGCCATGCACCGTCAACAGCGCAAGCTCGTGGCCCAGAGAGTGGCCGGCGGCATCGGCCTGGCGCAGCGCGAACTCCGGGCACAACACGATATCGCCCAGCATGGACGGGCCCATCTCGGGGGCGTCGGGACGCGCGCCCAGTGCGCCTGGGGTGATTTCATCCATCGGGAAGCTCATAACATCGGTTGGCCCCTCGAGGTCCATCCAACGCACGTGCAGGTCCGCGATGGTATCCAAGTCCACTGCGGTGATCGTGCACTCGGCATCCGGGTTGATGTCCATGGCGCCGAAGGCATAAGAGGCGACGTCGATGAGCATCTCCTCGTTGACGCCGTCGAAGCCGGACTCGTTGATGAATTCGATGGACATTTAGTTCTCCTTATCCGCTTGCGCTGCGGCTTCAGCAGCATCATAAGCATTCACGATACGGCTGACCAGCTGGTGCCTGACGACGTCGCTCGAGCCCAGGTCCGCAAAGTGAATATCCTGCACGCCGTCCAAGATGCGGCGCACCAAGCGCAGGCCAGAGACCTGGCCACGCGGCAGGTCCACCTGCGAAACATCGCCGGTGACCACGATCTTCGAACCAAAGCCCAGACGGGTCAGGAACATCTTCATCTGCGCCGGCGTGGTGTTTTGCGCCTCGTCGAGGATGACAAAGGCGTCGTTGAGCGTGCGGCCACGCATGTATGCCAGCGGGGCGACCTCAATAATGCCGGCTTCCATGAGCTTCGGGATCATCTCTGGATCCATCATGTCGCGCAGAGCGTCGTAAAGCGGGCGCAGGTACGGGTCGATCTTGTCATTTAGCGTGCCGGGCAGAAAGCCCAGCTTTTCGCCGGCCTCAACTGCTGGGCGGGTCAAGATGATGCGCGAGACCTGCTTGGCCTGCAGGGCCTGCACGGCCTTCGCCACCGCCAGGTAGGTCTTGCCAGAGCCTGCGGGGCCGATGCCGAAGACCACGGTGTTGTCATCAATGGCCTGGACGTACTCGGATTGGCCCACCGTCTTTGGGCGCACGGACTTGCCACGGCGGCGCACGATGTCCGCCGCCATCGCCGCGGAGACCGATTGCGGCGCTTCCACCGCAATCATGTCCACGGTGTGTTTCACGGTATCGGTGCTGACGTGATGGCCGCGGCGGGCAATCGCCTCGAGCTCGTCGAGCACCTTCGCGGCGCGGGCCACCTCATAGTCAGGTCCGGTTACTGTGACCGTGGTTCCGCGCGCGAAGAAGTCTGCGTCCAGTAGGTTGTTGAGCACCCGCAGGTTATCGTCAGCGTTGCCGAGTACGGTCGCGACGTAGACGGAGTCAAGCTCAAACTTCTTGGTGATAATAGGCACCCCAACAGGCTACCAGCGTGCGGTGCGCACGCCGATTGCGGCAAGGGCCACCATGGCTGCCGACGCCGTGCGTAACACCTCCGGCCCCAACTTAACCGGATGGGCTTGCAGGCGCTCCAGCTCCTCGGCACCGATTCCGCCTTCGGGTCCGACAAGGAGATAAATGGTGCCCTCCAGCGGAACATCCCGAATAGAGTCGGTGGCTTCCTCGTGCAGCACGTAGGCGGTCTGCCCGGAAATCAGCTGGGCCAGCTGCGGGGTGGTCAGGGGGCCAGTAACCTGCGGGATGCGGTCGCGGCGGGACTGCTTCGCGGCAGCAACCGCCGCCGACTCCCACTTCGCGAGCGCCTTCGGCGCCTTCTTTCCATCCCACTTGGCCACGCAGCGATCTGCCTGCCAAGCGATGATCTCATCGGCGCCTGCCTGGGTGGCAAGGTCCACCGCGAGCTCCGAGCGCTCCGACTTCGGAATGGCCTGAACCACCACAACGCGGGGGTTGGGCTCGGGCGCAAAAGTCACGGCGTCGACAAGCGCGGCCAAATGATCCTTGCCCGAAACGGACTGGATGGTGGCCAGGGCGGCGGTGCCCGTGCCGTCGATGAGTTTGAGCCGCCCCCCTACGCTAAGGCGCTTGACCGTCACCGCGTGGCGGCCCTCGGGACCTTCGAGCCCCACCGGCTCGCCAACGCTAGCCAACGAGAGATCAGGATGAATGAAGACGGGCAGAGACATTAACGGCGGAACCTATCTCGGATACGGGAGAAGAAGGATTCTTCCTGTCCGTCGCCGGACTCGCGCACGCGGGCGCCCTCGTCGCGGGAATCGCGGACCTTCTCGAGCAGCTCGCGGGTCTTCTTGTCGAGCTCCTTCGGAACCACGACATCGACGTGGGCAAACAGGTTGCCAAAGCCATCGGTGCGCAGGCGCGGCATGCCCTTGCCCTCGACCTTGATGGACTCGCCCGGCTGGGTGCCTGGCTCGATGTCGATGTTGAGCTCCTCGCCATCTAGCTGATCGATGGTGAAGTTGGTGCCCAGTGCAGCATCGACCATCGGCACGCGCACGGTCAGGTGTAGGTCGTCGGCGTTGCGCTCAAAGACGGCGTGCGGCTTGGTGGAAACCTCCACATAAAGATCGCCCGCCGGGCCGCCGCCGTGGCCGACCTCGCCCTGGGAAGCCATGCGGATGCGCATGCCATCACCAATGCCGGCCGGGATATTTACGGTGAGATCGCGGCGCTTCTTCACGCGGCCATCGCCACCACAGTGGTTACAAGGATCAGTAATGACTTCACCGAAGCCCTGGCACTTCGGGCACGGGCGGGAGGTCATAACGTTGCCCAGGAAGCTGCGCTGCATCTCCTGAACCTCGCCCATGCCGCCACAACCATCACAGGTAACTGGCTTGGACTTGGAGGCAGAACCCGTGCCCTCGCAGCGGTCACAGAGCACAGCGGTATCGACGGTGACCTGCTTCTTCAGGCCGGAATAGGCCTCTTCCAGGCTAATGGTGGTGCGCAGCAGGGCGTCATTGCCCGGCTGCACGCGCGAGCGCGGGCCGCGGGAGCCACCTGCTCCACCGCCGAAGAACTCAGCGAAGATGTCGCCTAGGCCGCCGCCACCGAAACCACCGCCGAAGCCGCCGCCGGCAGCGCCGCGCTCTTCCATTGGGTCGCCGCCCATGTCAACGATTTGGCGCTTCTGCGGATCCAGGAGCACCTCTTGCGCGAGGGAGGCCTCGCGGAACTTCTCCGCCGCCTCTTCATCGCCCGGGTTAACGTCCGGGTGATACTTGCGGGCGAGCTTGCGGTAGGCCTTCTTAATTTCGGCGTCGGTTGCGGATTTTTCTACACCAAGGATGCCGTAATAGTCACGAGCCACTTAATGAAAGTCCTTATCTAAAATTAGAGTCACTGGGAAAAGTTTTCCGTGCCAGCTTACTCGCCGGCCAGAACTTCGCTTACATAGCGTGCAACAGCGCCAACCTTCGAGATTGTTCCCGAATAATCCATATAGGTCGGGCCTACAACGCCAAGGCCGCCCAACGTTTCATTGCCGGCGCCGTACGCAGTGGCGACGACGGATGCCTGCCGCAGCTTGTCCTCCTCATTCTCCTCACCGATGACGACGGAGACGTTGCCCAAATCCGGCACGCGAGCCAAAAGCTTCAACACCACGACCTGCTCTTCGAGAGCCTCGATGAGCGAGGGCAGCCCTTCTGGGAAGTCTCGCGCGATACGCGTGAGATTAGAGGTACCAGCCATGATCAGGCGGTCGGAGGGGCGCTCCACCAACGTCTCGATGAGAGTCGTGGCGGCATTGAGCACGTGCGGGCGGATGTCCAGCGGGGAGGTTTCGACGAGGCTGGCAAGTTCCACCGAGGCGTCGGTTAGCGTCTTGCCCTCCAAGGCGTTGTTGAGGACGTCGCGTAGGCGTGCGGTCTGCAGTGGGTCGATGATGCTGTCCAGCTCGACGTTGCGCTGATCGACGCGCCCGTTATCCGTGATGAGCACCAACAACAGGCGCACTGGCGAAAGCGCCACGACCTCGCAGTGCTTCACGCGCGAAACCTTGAGGTTGGGCATCTGCACCACCGCCGCCTGCTTGGTCACCTGAGCAAGCAGCTGCACGCTGCGGCGCAGTACATCCTCCAGGTCGACGCCGCCTTCCAAGAAGGTCAGCATGGCACGGCGCTCCGGCGCAGACAAAGGCTTTACGTCGTGCAGCGAATCGACGAACTGGCGGTAACCCTTCTGCGTGGGCACGCGCCCGGAGCTGGTGTGCTCGTGAGCAATCAGGCCCTCCGATTCCAACACCGCCATATCGTTGCGGATGGTGGCGGAGGAAACGCCCAGCTGATAGCGCTCCAGCAGGGTCTTGGACCCCACGGGTTCCTGGGAGGCAATATAGTCCGCCACAATGGCGCGCAATACCTCGCGGCGGCGAGCATCAGTGGAATTGGACATGCGCCCTATGTTACCTACCTTCGCCGTGGCCTTTAAGCTTCCTCGGCAACCAACAAGTCGGTGATGATGCCGTCTGCCAAAAGGCGCCCCGGCTTGGTCAAGCACAGCCGGTCGCCGGCGCGCTGCAGCAACCCACGGGAGATGTAGTCCGCGATGACCGGCTCCGCACCCGGAGCCAGCCAGCCAGCCGGAATGCCCTCGCGCAAGCGCAAACCGAGCATGATCTTTTCGGTGTGCCGCTCGACCTCGGTTAAAACCTCGCGTTCCTTCACCGGCAACTCGCCGCGGCCTAGCATCTCGATGTAGCGGCGCGGCAGCTTCACGTTATAAAAGCGCTCGTCGTTCAAATGCGAGTGCGCGCCAGGGCCCGCGCCCCACCAGTTGCCGTCGACCCAGTAGATGCGGTTGTGCTCGCATTCGCCGCCGGGCTTGGCCCAGTTGGAAACCTCGTACCACTCGAAGCCTTCCGCTTCGAGCGTCGCAGAGACGGCCTCATAGCGCCTTGCCAGCACGTCCTCGTCGGGTGCAGGCAAGATTCCCTTTTTCACCTTGCGCGCCATCCGGGTGCCGTCTTCTACGATGAGCGAATACGCGCTGACGTGGTCGACTCCCGTTTCGAGAACGCGGTCAAGGGTAAGCCGCACGTCGTCGTCAGTCTCCGTGGGCGTGCCATAGATCATGTCCAGGTTTACGTGCTCGAAACCTGCGGCGCGGGCCTCACGCGCGGCGTCGAAAGCCCGGCCCGGGGTATGCGCACGCTCAAGCACTCGCAGCACGCTATCCGACGCCGACTGCATGCCCAGCGAAATGCGCGTAAACCCCGCCTCGCGCAGCTGCTCGAAATAGCGCGGGTCCGTCGACTCCGGATTCGATTCCGTGGTCACCTCCGCCCCTGGGGCCAAACCAAAAGTCTCTTTCACGCGGGCCAGAATGCGGCTAAGCCCCTCGGCGCCCAACATCGAAGGCGTGCCGCCGCCGATGAATACGGTCTGCGCCGGCCTTCCCACCTGCTGCGCCGCCATGCCCAGCTCGCACTCGAGGGCGTCCAGGTATGCGGCGGTCAGATCGCCGCCCAGCTCACCTGGGGTATAGGTATTGAAATCGCAATACCCGCACCGCGAAGAGCAAAAGGGAACGTGGATATAGAGGCCAAAGTCTTGAGACATGCCCTCTAGGCTAGCTTGGGCCAGGAACTAAATAACCCACCGGTACGTTGAAGGATGTAATCTATTCTGCAGTTTCCCATAAATAGAAAGGCAGCTTCAGTGGAACCTCCGAGTCGATGTCCCCGCCTCACCGAATGGCAGGCGGGGTAGGCCATGGTGCAAGCAATCCTTATGATTTTGGCGGGATTTCTGGTCATTGGCCTGATTATCGTCGCGAACGCGTACTTCGTTGCGCAAGAATTTTCTTTCATGTCGGTGGACCGCGCACAACTGCGCTCCATGGCTTCCGAGGGCAATAAGACAGCTGAGCGTGCCCTGAAAATTACCCAGCGCACCTCCTTCATGCTCTCCGGTGCCCAGCTGGGCATCACCATCACGGGCCTGCTGATTGGCTATGTGGCCGAACCCCTGGTGGGCCGCGGCTTGGGTGAGCTGCTGGGCGGCGTGGGCATTCCCGCCGGCGTTTCCATCACCATCGGCACGGTGGCAGCACTTTTCATCTCCACCATCGCCACGATGCTTTTTGCGGAGCTATTCCCCAAAAACTACACCATCGCAGCTCCGATGAAGACGGCGTTGTTCTTGTCCACCTCCACCATGTGGTACCTGCGCATTTTCGGCTGGCTTATTCACTTCTTTGAGTACGCCTCGAATGCGATCTTGAAGGTCTTCGGCATCGAGCCTGTAGAAGACGTGGATTCTTCCGCCACCACCGATGATCTCGAGTCCATCGTGGATGCCTCCCACGAGGCCGGCGACATCGACGAGGCAACCTACCTCGTGTTGGACCGCCTGTTGGACTTCCCAGAACACGACGTCGAGCACGCGATGATTCCGCGTTCCCGCGTCGACGTCATCGATCCGCAGACCACCATCGGCGAGGTTCGCGAGATGATGTCCACGGATCACACGCGCTACCCCATCATCGACGATGAACACAACCCCATCGGTGTGGTGCACTTGTTCGACGTGCTGGGAACGCAACTTCCCGACGCCACCGCGGCCACCGAGATCATGCAGCCCGCCGTTGTGGTGCCAGAGCTCATGCCGCTTCCCGACGTCGTGACCGAGTTGCGCGACGCCAACGACAAGCTGGCCTGCGTCATCGACGAGTACGGCGGCTTCGTCGGCATCGTGACCATGGAAGACCTAGCCGAGGAGATCCTGGGCGATGTCAGCGACGAGCACGACATCGAAGAGACCGAGGAAATCACCGAGCAGGATGAGTCCCACTGGCTCGTCGATGGCGATACACCGATTGACGAAATCGAGCGCGCCATCGGCCACGATCTGCCGGAAGGCGACTTCGAGACCGTGGCTGGCCTGCTGATTTCCCACTCCGGCGCGCTGCCTGAGGAGGGCGAGGAGTACACGATCGAGCTCGAGGCGGAGCCGGATGACTGGGTAGAGCGCGACGACGCCCCAGTGCGAAAGCTGCACCTGCGTGTCGAGGAGATTGACCGCCACGTGCCGGCGACCTTGGCACTGGAGCTCGTTGAGGAATACGCCGATCAAACGGAGGAGGAGAGCTAATGACTGATACTTGGTGGTTTAACCTCCTCATCACGCTTGTCATCATCGCCGCCTCGGCCTTCTTCGTCATCATCGAGTTTTCGATGATGGGCGCGCGCCGCAACCGTTTGGAAGAAACCGCTGAGACCTCCCGCACCTCGCGCTCGGGCTTGCGCTCTTTGAACGAGCTGACCATCATGCTCGCCGGCGCGCAGCTGGGTATTACGGCGGCGACCTTCGTACTGGGTGCAGTGACCAAGCCGTGGGTCCACCACCTGCTCATGACCCCGCTGGAGGCACTCGGCCTGCCGCTGGGCGTGGCCGACGTGGTCTCGTTTATTTTGGCGTTGTTCATCGTGACCTTCCTGCACCTGGTCATCGGCGAGATGGCTCCGAAGTCTTGGGCGATTACCCACCCGGAGACCGCGCTGCAGCTCATCGCGGTTCCTGCCCGCGGCTTCATCTGGCTCTTCCGCCCGCTTCTGAAGTGGATTAACCACATGGCGAATGCGATGGTGCGCTGGACTGGCGAGGAGCCCGTCGACAGGGCCGGTGCCGCCGGCTACGACGCAGATACCCTGCGCCACTTGGTGGAGCATTCCCGCGAGACGGGCACTCTGGACGATGATTCGGCGAACCAGATCACCGGCGTAATTGAGTTGGAGGCCTCTACCGTTGGCGCGCTGGCTCGCGAGCACGGCTCCCAGGTCGTCCCGCTGTCCCCCAACGCTACGGTGGCTGAACTCCATGACTTGGTCACCCGCAAGTCCATCATGCGTGTGCTGGTCTTCCCGAAGGATTCCCGCGTGCCGCGCATCGTGCACGTGCGCGATACGCTCCTCGCCGAACCGGACACTCCAGTGCTCGAGTTCTCCCGCCCCGCGCTGACGGTTTCCTCCTCGTTGACTGTCCAGAAGACCTTGGACCACATGCGCGCTCGCAACGAGCAGCTCGTGGCCGTGGGCAAGGCGGACAAGGATAAAGCGATGTGGATTCTGACGTGGGATGACATCATGGGCCAGCTATGGCCGCAGATTACGGAGCAGTTGGACTTGGCCAACTAGCGCCCAGCCCTCCTTCCTGCCCCCCCTTCCCGCTTCCTCTACCCCTTCCCCGCAAATACCCAGCCCTGGAAGCCCAGACGCCGTGGTCGCGATTTTCAGAGTTGAAAAATATTTTTTCGCGACCACGGCGTCTGGGTTTCCAGGGCTGGTTTTCTAGGGCTGGGGGTTCAGCCACAAGATTTCACACCCAGTTGTTGACGCCGCCAACAAGTTATCCACAGCTTTCAAAATTGTCTCTAGAGCTACACACCCGCGGCGGGCGAAACTAGTGCCATGACCACTCTTGAGACCATCCACCCAGCCAAACCCGCCACGTCCAACGACCTTAAATCCGGCACACTTTTACAGCTAGCACCGCGCATGGCCGTAGACCGCGAGGAATACTTAGCGCTATCCGCCGTCGAACGCCAGCGCCTCGAATGCATAGCCATAGCCCGCAGCTCTTATACCGCGGTACTGATTAGCAAGTCCGCCGCACTCCTGCATGACCTTTGGCTGCTCCCCTGCCCCGAAGACCCGGTCGAGCTAGCGCTTCCCTGCGGCAGCCTGCCCCGCCACAACCGCCATGCGCCGGGACGCCGCTACCGCAAGACCATGGTCGGGGACGTAGAAACCATCGACGGTGCGCGCGTGGTTAGCATTGCCCGCGCGGTTGCCGACGTCGCGCGTTACCACGGCTTCCGCCACGGCCTCATCGCCGCAGACTCGGCGTTAAACATGGGTATTAGCCCTGCCCGGCTGCAAGCCGAGGTCGATGACTTAGGGCGCGTACATAATGCCGCAGCAGCCCGCAAGGCAATTGCCTGCGCCAGCTCCCTATCGCGCTCGCCTTTCGAGTCACTCGTGCGCGCACTGGCTGTGGAGCTGGGCTTAGACGCCAAGCCGCGGCAACGCGTGGCCCCTGGCATCGAGGCATTGCTCATCGAAGAGGCCATCATCGTCGAGATTGGCCCGCAAGCGGTCCTATCTCGGCGCTCGAGCCGCACGGCATACCTGCGCTCCTTGGGATACCGAGTAGTTCAATTTACGCCCGAGCAATTAGCCAAAGATCCGGATACCTGCCGGAGGACCCTGCACATGCTGGCGCAGGCGCACGCGGTTAAGGCGAGCTAGAAAAGACAAACACCGCCGAACGAGGGAATCGGCGGTGTTGGTGTCTCCTTGTGTGTTGGCAACAAGGAAGTCTATTTATTGGCTTTTAAGCGGTAGTCGCGGCCTGTCGCGCGGCTTCGCGCTTGGCACGGACGCGGGCAACCACAGCGTTAACGCGGGCACGCTCTTCTAAGAACGGCGGCGGGTTGTGACCACGCATCGTGCGCACGTAGGCCGGGTGGGCTTCGACGACGGTATGGCGCCAAGCCTGCACCGCAATGAGCGCGGATTGACCGGCACGCTTGTACAGGTGCGGCAGGGAAATCATGTCCAAGTTGCGGGCCACGGCGTCGGTTTGGCCGAGCACATAATCCACCAGCTCGCGCAGGTAATCCGCCACCGCCCCAGTGCGGCCGCGCAGCGTGGCAGCGAGCTCGGAGACCACGATGGTCGGGGAATCAATCGCAAAGGCGGCATCCAGGCTGCGCGCGGTGAGCTGCTCTGGCTCGGCGATATCGTTGTTGCCAGATGCGGCGGCGGAGATAGTGCCCGAGCGCACCCCTGAGACCAGCGCGTGGCGCAGGCCAATCAGTTCGCCTACGCAGCGCCCGGAATCAATGCGGGCGTCCTCGACGATGTCGCCGAGTTCCGCCAGGCAGTCCAGTGCGAGTTCATCGTCCCAATCCTCAATCGCCTCGATGAGGTGCTCGATATACTCGACAACTTCGTCGCCGATGTTGTAAATCTCCTGGGTCAGCTCGCGGTGACGTAGCTCGGCGGCGATTTTGTGCATGCCGGTCCTTTCCGCAAACTAACCTCTAGTTGAGGTTGAGACTTCTCTGTAACGAGTGCTGACTTTATTCCAGATCCTGTGAACGATCTGCGCGACACTCCGAACAAACTCACAGACTTGAAAATTGCGGGGAGCCGGCGAAGCACCCGCCGGCCCTAGATGCCTACTGCTTCTTCGAGTAGATGTGGTCAATCGCGTTAGCGTAGCGCTGTGCCACAACATAGCGCTTGACCTTCATCGTTGGGGTCAGCTCGTTGTCTTCCTCAGTCAGGTCAGATTCCAGAATGTAGAACTTCTTAATAGCCTCCGCATGGGAGACAGTGGTGTTGACCTGGTTGATAGCGTCCTGGATTTCCGCACGCAGCGTGGCGTCGGTAGACACCTCGCGCATGGAACGGTTGGCCGGGATATTATGGTCAGCCTTCCATCGCTTGAGCTGGTCCTCATCCAGGGTCAGCAGCACACCGATGAATGGCTTGCCGTCACCCACGACCATCGCCTGGGAAATAAGCGGGTGTGCACGCAACATGTCCTCCATCGGCCCTGGAGAGACGTTCTTGCCGCCTGCGGTAACGATGAGGTCCTTCTTGCGGCCGGTGATGACAACGTGGCCGGAATCCATGATTTCGCCCAAGTCGCCGGTGTTGTACCAGCCATCTTCCAGCGCATCCGCGGTGGCCTCCGGGTTGTTCCAGTAGCCCTTGAAGACGATGTCGCCCTTGATCAAGATTTCGCCGTCTTCGTTGACACGGATGGTGGTGCCCTCCAGTGGCGGGCCAACGGTGCCGATCTTCAGATCCTCAAAGTTCACGGCTGCAGCTGCCGCAACCTCGGTAAGGCCGTAGCCTTCGTAGACGGTCACGCCGATGCCGCGGAACCAGTGCAGAAGGTCATGGCTCATCGCGGAGCCACCGGTGATGCAGTATCGCACCTCGCCGCCCATGGCATTGCGGATGGTCGAGTAGACCAAACGGTCAAAGAGCTGGCGTTTTGCACGCAGGAAGCGGTCCGGCCCCTCCGGGGTATCCAGCGCGCGGGAATACTCAATGGCCACTTTCTCGGCCTCGCGGAAGATGCCCGCCTTAATTGGGCCGCCCTCCTTGGCCTTGGCAGCCGCACCGTTGCGCACCTTTTCGAATACGCGCGGCACGCCCAGAATCAGGTTCGGGCGGGATCGCTGGAACTCGATGGTGATGGTGCTGAAGTCAGACCAGTGATTCTGCGAAGCACCGCTCATGGCAACGGCCAGGGATACTGCACGCGCCAGCACGTGGGCCAGCGGCAGGAAGGTCAACACGTGGTTGCCCGGCACCGCGATGCCGCCAATCGGGTTAGTCAGCAGGCCGAGAGTCTCCGCCAGCCAGTTACGGTGGGTCAGGATGCAGCCCTTCGGGCGGCCGGTGGTACCGGAGGTATAGACCAAAGACGCGAGGTCATCGGTCTTGGTGGCAGCGATGCGGGCGTCAACGACGTCGTCGGAAAGCTCGCGGCCCTCAAACATCAAGGTATCGATGGCCGAGGAGTTGATCTCCAGGATGCGGCGCAGCTGCGAAGGCGAATTCTTCAGCGCCGGCTTGCCGTCCTCCTGCAGCTTCAGGTGCGCCACCAGCTCAGAGTGCTCGCGCGATTCAGTAATCGCCAGCACCGCGCCGGAGTCCTCCACGATCCACTGCACCTGGGACAGCGAGGAGGATGGGTAGATGGGCACCGAAGCTGCGCCGGCAGCCCAGATTGCGAAATCCAGAAGCGACCACTCGTAGCGGGTGTTTGACAGCAAGACCACGCGATCTCCCTGCTCCACGCCAGCGGCAATAAGGCCCTTTGCAACTGCATAGACCTCTTCGACGAACTGCTTGGCAGTGACGTTAACCCACTCATAGCTGGCCGGGCGGGTAAACATCACGCCGTGTGGGCGCGCCTTCGCCGTGGCCATCATGCGGGTTAGACAGGTTTCACCGTCTTCGATTTCAAACTTTGCAGGAGTGTGCGCTTCTTGCATAGTCACTGGATATCCTTTCGCACATCTATATAACTCCAGCCCACTCTATCAACCGATCCCCCGGCGTGTGGCCTAAAACCGTGGCAGAATGTGGCCTGTGACTACGCGTGAACTGCTCGAAGAACTCGCCCAGCGCCATGGCGTTGCCGCTAAGTACTCCTCCCAATCCGGCTACCCGATTTATGTAACGGATGAAACAATCGCCTATACCCTGCGCGCATTGGGCGTGGCGGTGGAAGACCGCGCGAGCGAGGAGCGCCTGACGCACCTGCTCTACGAGGATTACTTAGAGCGGGCATCGCGCCCGTTGCCGCCGTGCGTGGTGGCCAAAGAGGGCGTCGAGAAGCAATTCCTAGTGCACGTGCATGCGGGCCAGCCGGTGGATATCCAGGTAGAGCTCGAAGATGGGCAGCTCCGCCAGGTCTATCAGGACGAAAACAACGCCCCGCCTGCCGACGTCGCCGGTACCCACTGGGGCGAGGCCACCTTCCACATTCCGGGTGATCTGCCGCTGGGCTTTCACGAAATCCAAATGTCCTCGCCGGGCATAGGCGCGCATTCATGCCCGCTGATCATCACCCCGGCACGCCTTAACACTGCTGACCCGTACTTAGAGCGCCCTGCCGCAGGCGTGATGGCGCAGCTGTATTCGGTGCGCTCGGAAAATTCCTGGGGCATCGGCGACTTCCAGGATTTGGGGCGCCTGGCACAGACCGTGGCGCCTTTCGCCGATTTTCTGCTGATTAATCCCCTGCATGCCGCCGAGCCGGTGCCGCCTGTAGAGGATTCGCCGTATCTTCCCACCACGCGGCGTTTTATCAATCCGCTCTACCTCAACATCGAGTCCATTCCGGAGCTGCAGCAGCTTTCCCCGGAGCTGCTTGACGACGTCCACGAGCTCGCTGCCGAGTTCCGCGAGCGCAACCGCAGTGCCGCTGAAATTGAGCGCGATTGCATCTACGAAGCCAAGCTCCAGGTATTAAGAGAGCTCTATAACCAGGAATTTTCTGCTGAGCGCCAAAATAAGTTCTTGGAATTCCAGCAGGCAGAAGGAAAAGGCCTACAGGACTTCGCGCGCTGGTGTGCCGAGCAAGAGCTTTCGCTGCGCACGGGCCAGCGTCACGCGGTGGAGGAAGAGGCCGGCGAACTCGCGCGTTTTTATGCCTGGCTGCAGTTCTTGTGCGACGAGCAGTTGGCTGCCGCGCAGCGTCGCGCCAAGGAGGCGGGCATGCGCATCGGGTTGGTCACCGACCTAGCCGTGGGCGTGCACCCGGGTGGCGCGGACGCGGTGAACCTCGCCGAGTACCTCGCGCCGCAGAGTTCCGTGGGTGCCCCGCCTGATGATTACAACCAGCAGGGCCAGGACTGGTCCCAGCCGCCGTGGCACCCGGTGCGCCTGGCGGAGTCGGGCTATAGGCCGTGGCGAGAGATGTTGCAGACCATCCTGCGTCACTCGGGCGGCGTGCGGGTGGACCACATCTTGGGGTTGTTCCGCCTGTTTTGGATTCCGCGCATGACGTCGCCGCAGAACGGCACCTATGTCTATTACGACTACGAGGCCATGCTCGGCATTCTCGCACTGGAGGCCCAGCGGGCAGGAGCGGTGCTCGTGGGCGAGGACTTGGGCACTCTCGAGCCGTGGATTCAGCATGTGCTGGCAGAGACCGGGGTGCTGGGAACTTCCATCGTGTGGTTCGAGCGCGCCGAGGATAACGAGTCGCCCTTGCCGCAGCACGCATATCGCCGCTTGGCGCTTGCCTCCGTGGGCACGCATGATCTTCCGCCGACCCTGGCTTATCTGCGCGGCGAGCATATCGCGCTGCGTGCACGGCTGGGCGTGCTCACCCGCTCCGTGGCCGAGGAAGTAGCAGATGACCGCAAGTGGCAGGCACGGCTTCTGAATGAGGTGGAGCGCACCGGGCTGCTGCCGCGGCGCGAGCCAGAGGAAGAGGTTGTCTTGGCTTTGCACCGCTACATCGCCGGCACGCCTTCGGCGCTAACAAGTACGAGCCTGGTGGACATGGTGGGCGACGTTCGCGCGCAGAACCAGCCCGGCACCACGAAGGATCTCTACCCCAACTGGTGCGTGCCGTTGTGTGATTCAACGGGCACGCCCGTGCTCATTGAGGACTTGGAAAGCAACGAGTTCTTCCAGAAAATGGCACGCGCTAGCGCCCGCCGCGGCGATTAAATAAGACGATTAAATAAACAGGCCGATGATTGCCACCACAACGACGAGCGCGATCATCGTCCACAGCGTCAGGCTGACGCGTGACTTTGGCAGGGCGCGCTTGCGGGGTGCGGGAGTTTGATTGCGTTCGGGATCCCAGAGGCCTTCGCGCGGATCTTCGGGCGTTGACATGGTTTCCAAGCTTAGCGGGTGGCGGAAGTGGAAGTCTTCTTCGGCCCCTTCAGGTGGCGGGCCGTGAAGTCGATGGCGAACATCAATGCCCAGGCTGCGAGCGCAAGCAGCGGCACCGCCACCGCGATGAGCACCGGCATTTGCAGCCACACCGGCGCCTGCACCATCGCCTGCGATAGAGCACCGGTCAAATTTGTCCACCATTCCATAAAGCGGGATTTTAGCCGAGTACTCTAGCCCGTATGACTAACACGCCAGTTCACGTCACTTGCCCGGCAGGCACGATCACCGGATACACCACTGATACGGTCAATTACTTCCACTCCGTGGACTATTCGGAAATCCCCAGCGACTTCGCCGATGCGCGGCCGCTTCAGACACCTCGAGACCAGGACGCACGTGTTCCGCGTCCGGAGGCGATTGCGCTGACTATCACTGCGCCTGCCGAGACCACGGATGCCCCAGTGTTGGTCTACATCCACGGCGGGCGCTACGAGCATGGCACCCACGAGGATCCACGCGCCGAAGGCACCGCCAACGCGCAGGCCGGAATCGTGCAGGTGCAGGTGGGCTACCGAGTGGGGCTGCCAGGCTTTGCGAGCTTCCGCGACGACGAGGCCTTCCGCTTCCGCGGCATCGATGATTGCCAGCTGGCGCTCGAATGGATCCAGCGCAACATCGAGTCCTTCGGCGGCGACCCCACTAACGTCACGCTCATCGGCCAATCAGCCGGCGCCACCACCGCGTTGTGGCTGATGCGCCGCGACCACTACCGTGGCGCTTTCCGCCGCGTTGTCGCGCTTTCCCCGGCCTTCCCGTTGCAGCCCTTCGAGGAACGCAAGGCCACGCTGCGCCAGGCCATGGGCACCGCGATTACCCGTGGCTCGCTAGAAAGCCTGCCACAAGAAAAGCTCGAGGCGGGCTACCGCAAGTTTGCAAAGAAGTACAAGTACGGCATGGCATTGGGCCCCGCGCCTTTCGACGCCCGCGAGCTCGCCGACATCCCGCTGGTGCTCGGCTCTACCCGCGACGAGTTCTACGACGTAGCCTCTGCGCAGAAAGCCGACGCCAGCCCGTTCCGCAGGCTTATCGCACGCTATCTCGCGCCCAAGTTCGGCTTCCCACGCAACTCAGTAGTTACTTGGATGCAAGTGGCCAACTATTTGGATGAATCCCGCCCGTTGGGCCGCATGATTGGCGATGGCAATATTCGCCGCTGGGTGGCACAAGCAGGCGCCGACGCCCCTGGCCCTACCTGGATGATCGAATTCACCCGCGCCGATGGCCCGGCACTCCACTGCGCCGAGCTGCGCTATCTCTTCGGCGTGCACAACAACGACTCCACGAAAAGGCTCAACCGCTGGCTGCAAGAATTTACCTGCACCGGCGAGACCGGTTTTCCGGAGTATCGCCCCGACCACGCCATCTGGGAATACGAGATGGACAGCGGAGTGCACCGCGTGGCCTATGCCAGCCTCGACTACGTGGCCGCCGCTTTCAGCGAGGACACCCGCGCCGGCGGGCTGCTATAGCGCAGAAATGGCCTCGCGCAGCGGCGCCTCCGCCAGCTCCTCAACCATCCAAGGGCTGAAAGCAAACGGGGCGGAATCCGCGGCGTCGATAAGCGCGGCGGGTGCTGCCCACGCGATGGAATCCACCTCATCAGGATTCGGGTGCAGCTGCACATCCTCCGGGAGCTCCACGACGAAGACTGGGCAGATCTCATGCTCGACGATGCCGGAGGAATCAACGGCCCGATAAGAAAAGTCCGGAAGCACCTCGCGCACCTGGCCCGCCTCAGCGTGGATGCCCAGCTCGAAGTGCGCCCGTCGCAGCACCGCCGAGACGTTGTCCTCCCCCGGCGCTGGATGGCCACAAAAAGAATTGGTCCACACGCCGGGCCAGGTCTGCTTTGCCAGTGCGCGGCGGGTCACAAGCACCTTGCTGCCTGCTATAACCCACGCGGAAAACGCGAAGTGCAGCGGGGTATCCGTGGTGTGAACGGCCGCTTTATCAGCAGTTCCGGCAGGTAGTCCGTCGGGGCCGGCGAGGACTACGAGTTCTGTCATAGGTTGAGGTCTCCCACGTAGGTGACGTTGCCGATGCTAAAGCGGGCATTCCAGAGGTTGCCCGGGGTGACGTTGAAACGGTACTGCAGGTTCGTCGAAGCACCCGCGCCCAGAGGCAGGTCCAGGCCCGGCGCGGCTACGTCGGCGTTGGCCTCTGGGTCATAAGGCAAAAGCTCAATCTTGGACCAACCGCCATTGCCGTCAGCGCGCTCTAGGACGGGCTCTTCGATGGCATCAGGCGGCAATGCGGTGTCATTCAGGTTGTGCACGCGGACGGTCACCACGGATCCCTGCACGGAGTCGCTGTATACGCCCTGCAGATCCCACTCGACGTTCAAGCCATCGTCTTTGACCTTGGCGCCCAAGTCGGAGGAGATCTCCTTGTTGTCTACATCTTTGGGCTCATAAGGCGGCTCTTCCGAGCTAGAAACCACGATGTCTTCGCCCAATCCGGTTTCCTCTGGCTGCAGGATGGCACAACCGGAGGCAAGGGTACCGATTGCTGCCACAGCAGCAATCAACTTCAGAGACCTATTCACCGCGAATTCCTTTTGCTTTGGGACGGATCAAAACTTTTCTTTAATACCTTAACCTAGTCAGTGTTTATTGCCGTACAGGTGGCATACTGTTCCTTCTCGAATCTTTCTCACCCCTACCTCAGAATTGAGAGGCGCTAGCTAGCTTTATGAACTCCATCTTGCACATTACTCGCAGTGCTTCTGCGCTGTGGCCTTTTTATTTGGGAGTGCTTGCCACCGCCACGGTGACCGCGGTGCTCTCGCTCATCTCGCCCTTCTTGGTCCGCGAGGCAACCGACGCCATCGTTGAGTCCTTGCAGGGCAACACCCCGGCCGAAAGCGCCCTGCGCACCGTCATGTGGCTGGTCATCGCATTGTTTGCTGCCGACGCCCTGGGCAACCTAATCAAAAACGTCGGCGGCTATATCGGCGACGTCATGGTGGCGCGCCTGCGTCAGATCCTGTCCACTCGCTACTTTGCCAAGCTGCTTTCCGTGCCGCAGGCCTACTACGACAATCAGGTCACCGGCACCATCATCGCCCGGCTGGATCGCTCAATCTCCAATATCACGCAGTTTGTGCAGTCCTTCTCCAACAACTTCTTCACCATGCTGATTCAGGCCATCGCGGTGTTGGTCATCATGGGCATTTACTACTGCTCGCGCTGCTGTTTCCGCTGTACATGTGGCTTACCGCCATGACCTCGACGCGCTGGCAAAAATACGAGGGGAAAAAGAATGCCGATGTGGACCAGGCCAATGGCCGCTTTGCTGAGGTCATCGGCCAGGTTAAAGTGACCAAGTCCTTCGTGGCGGAGGTGCGCGAGCTAGATAGCTTTGGCAAGCTCTACCGCCGCATCGTCGATACCACCAAGCCGCAGTCGCGTTGGTGGCACTCCATGGATACCCTGCGCGGCGTGGCCATGTCCCTCATCTTCCTGGGCATCTACGCCATCGTGTTCTGGCGCACCCTCCATGGCCATTTCAGCATCGGCGATATGGTCATGATCTTGCAGCTGGTCAACCTGGCCAAGCAGCCGGTGTTCATGATGAGCTGGATTGTGGACACGGCCCAGCGCGCCATCGCCGGTTCCAAGGACTATTTCAAGGTCATGGAGGAAAACTTCGAGCCGACGGCGAACAAGGGCCTCATCGAGGCCACCACGGCTTCCGACGCCCCGGTGCTTGACCTCAAACCGGTTCAGCCTTTGGAGCCGACGCCGGGCAAGCCGGTCTTTGCTTTCCAGGACGTGTCCTTTTCCTATGAAGAAGACAAGCCCGTGGTCGAAGAAATCACCTTTGCTGCCGAGAAAGGCCACAAGGTGGCTTTGGTCGGCGAATCTGGCGGCGGCAAGTCCACGCTGGTCAATCTGCTGCTCGGCCTCTACCACCCCACCGCGGGCCGCCTTAGCGTGCTGGGCCACGACGTCGACGAGCTCAAGGCCGCGCGCCTGCGCGCCTCTGTCGGCGTGGTCTTCCAGGAGTCCTATCTGTTCTCGGGCACCATCCGCGAAAACATCGCCTACGGCAAGCCCGGTGCGAGCGAGCAGGAGATAATCGACGTCGCCAAGCGCGCCAATGCTCACGACTTCATCGAGGCTTTCCCGCAGGGCTACGACACCGTCATTGGCGAGCGCGGCCTAAAGCTTTCAGGCGGACAGAAACAGCGCGTTGCCGTGGCGCGGGCGATGCTCAAGGACGCGCCGATCTTGGTCCTGGACGAGGCCACCTCCGCGCTGGATACCAAGGCCGAGCGCGCCGTGCAAGCAGGCCTGGATGAGCTGATGAAGAATCGCACCACGCTGATCATCGCCCACCGCCTGTCCACCATCGCCGACGTGGATACCATCATCACCCTGGATAAAGGCCGCATTGATGAGATTGGTTCGCCGGCGCAGTTGTCCCAGTCCGGCGGCATCTATGCCGAGCTGCTGCGCCTTACCCAGTCCAGCTCGCGTGCAGACCGTGAGCGTTTGAAGCGCTACGGATTCGTCGAAAACACCGCCGCTGAGACGGAAGAATAATAAACCTGTTGCCTGCTTTTGCCCCGCGCTAGTGTGGGGCTTATGCAGTTTCCATCACTAGAAAAGTTACAAGCCCGCGGCACCCGGAAGTGGACGGTGTACGGCGATGACGTACTGCCGCTGTGGATTGCAGAGTCCGATTTTGAAACTTCTCCTGCAGTCAAAGATGCAATCCAGCGCGCCGTGGATGCCGAGACCTTTGGCTACACCCCCTCGCCGAAGTCGGCCGGGCTTAATGACGCCGTGGCTGACTTTTATGAAACGCGCTACGGCTGGCGCCCCAACCCGCGGCAGATTTTCTGGATCGGCGATGTAGTCCGGGGCCTTTTCTTGGCGCTGAACTACTTCACGCGGCCCGATTCCCCAGTGGTGGTTCCGGTTCCTTCCTACCCGCCGCTTTTGGAATTGCCAGAAGCCGCCGGCCGCGAAAAGATTGAGACCACCCTCGATCTTGCAGACATCGAGCGCGCCTTCCAGCAGGGTGCTGGCTCCATCTTGCTGGCCAATCCTTTCAACCCACTGGGCACCGTCTTTGAGGAAGACTATCTCACTAAGTTGGTGGCGCTGGCGGAGAAATATGACGCGCGCATCCTCGCTGACGAGATCCACGCTCCTCTGGTCTACGAGGGCAAGCACATTCCGGTCGCTTCCTTGGGCGAGGCCGGCGCAAGGCGCACCATCACCGTGACCGCTACGTCCAAGGCGTGGAATATTGCGGGGCTAAAGTGCGCGCAGATCATTTTCTCTAACGCCGGCGACGTTGCCACCTGGAATAGCTTGAGCGGCGTGGCCAAGGACGGCACCGGAACTTTAGGCGTGCTAGCAGCCGAGGCCGCCTACCGCGACTATGAGTTCCTAAACCAGGAGATTGAGTATCTACGGCAGACCCGCGATTGGCTCGTCGAGGAGCTGCCAAAGCACATACCGGGGCTGAAAACCACCGTTCCGCAGGCAACTTACCTGCTTTGGCTCGATTTCCGGGACACCGCGATTGGTGATAACCCCCAGCCCGCGAAGTGGCTGCGCGAGAACGCGAAGGTGGCCCTCAACGAGGGCGAGACCTTTGGCACCGGCGGCAGCCACCATGCTCGTTTGAATTTCGCGACTTCTCGCGAGATCTTGGAAGAAGCACTAGACCGTTTGGAGAAGGTTTTCTAATAGCAATTAGAAATTTGCCAGACTTCCCTCCACCGTATAACGTGTTATGAGACAGTTATCCCAAATAGTGGGAAACCAGAGGGAAGATATGACAACACAAACACAAACACCTGCGACTCCGACCGGCAAAAAGGGCGGCTCCGTCACCACCATCGTGGTGGCCTCGCTGATGCTCTTTTCGATGTTCTTCGGCGCCGGCAACCTTATCTTCCCACCCATGGTCGGCGTAGCCTCCGGCACCAACTTCTGGCCGGCCATCCTGGGCTTTTTGGCAGCCGGCGTATTACTGCCGGTCCTGGCGGTCGTCGCCGTGTCCATCTCCGGCCAATCCGTGCGCGACATCGGAAACCACGGCGGCAAGTTCTTCGGCATCGTATTCTCCGCCATGGCCTACCTGGCCATCGGCGCTTTCTACGCCCTGCCGCGTACCGGTGCCGTTTCCATGGAAACCGCCATCACCCCGCTGTTCGGCTGGGAAGGCTTCGGCGCCAACGTCACCTACAACATCATCTTCTTCCTCGTGGCGCTCGTCTTGTCGTGGAAGCCGAATAGCATCATCGACACCCTGGGCAAGTTCCTGACCCCTGCGCTGGTCATCTTGCTCTTCGTCCTGATCACCCTGGCCTCCTTCGGCGCCGAACGCGTCCCGGCCACCCCTTCGGAGGACTACACTTCTTCCGCCATGGTCACCGGCCTTTTCGAAGGCTATAACACCATGGACGCCATCGCTGGCTTGGCCTTTTCCATCGTCATCGTCACCTCCCTGAAGTCCAAGGGCTTCAAGGAAGGCAAGCCGGTGGTTTCCGGCACCATCACCGCAGCCGTTATCGCCGGCGGCCTGCTGGCCGCCATCTACCTCGGCCTGGGCTGGATCGGCCAGACCATCCCGAACGGTCAGAGCTATGAATCCGGCGCCACCCTGCTTGCCGACGCCGCGAATTCCACCATGGGCGACATCGGCCAGGCAGTCTTCTCCGCCATCGTCATCCTGGCGTGCATGACCACCGCGGTCGGCCTTATCGTCGCCACCTCTGAGTTCTTCGTGCAGCTGGTTCCAAAGACCACCTACCATTTCTGGGCCGTGCTCTTTACCCTGCTGTCCATCGCCTTTGCTTTCCAGGGCTTGGAGACCGTCCTGGCCATCGCAGTTCCATTCATCACCTTCCTATACCCGCCGGCCATCACCCTGATTGCACTGACGCTGCTGCAGCCAGTGGTCAAGAATGCCGTGCGCTTCCGCTGGGCCTTCCTGCTCGCGCTGTGGACCTCGGTCATCTGGTCTGCGCTGTCCGTCCTGGCGGGCCAAGGCTGGCTCGCAGGCATCCAGCCGCTGCTGGACGTCTCACCGGGCCAGGCCGTAGGCCTTGGCTGGTTCGCGCCGACGGCGATTGCAGCCCTCATCGGCATGGGCATCGACTTCGCACAGCGAAATAAATAGTCCGGGCGTAGCGTTGGAAATAAGAGCACTTTCCAACCTGCAACTTCAACCTGCAACTTAAGGACTATTAGTGACCAACCGCGCAAAGCTTTCCCTGCTTGACTTCTGCACCATCTACGAAGGCGAGACCGCCGCAGAATCGATGGCCCGCTCCGTCCAGCTTGCACAAGTTGCAGAGAAGGCCGGCTACTCCCGCATTTGGTACACCGAGCATCACAACATGCCGACGATCACTTCCTCGTCGCCCGCGGTGCTCATCTCCCACATCGGCGCCAAGACCAACACCATCCGTCTTGGCGCCGGCGGCGTGATGCTACCCAATCACGCCCCCTACGTCGTGGCCGAGCAATTCGGCACCCTGGCCGAGCTCTACCCCAACCGCATCGATCTCGGCCTAGGCCGCGCGCCTGGCACCGACATGCACACCCTGGGCCGCGCACTGCGCCGCGACGCCCACGCAGCAGAGCGCTTCCCCGAGGACGTTAAGGAGCTGCAGGGCTACTTCTCCGGCAAGTCCTTGGTTCCTGGCGTGCAGGCCATTCCCGGCGTAAACACCCACGTGCCGCTCTACATCTTGGGCTCTTCCATGTTCGGCGCGTCGCTGGCCGCCAAGTACGGCCTGCCCTATGCCTTCGCCTCCCACTTCGCGCCCACGCACCTGCGCCAGGCCACGGCCTATTACCGCAATAACTTCCAGCCCTCCGAGGCCCTTAGCGAGCCCTATGTCATCGCAGGCGTCAATGTCACCGCCGCCGATACCAAGGAGGCTGCCGACGCCGAGTACGAAAAGGTGTGCTTCAACCGCGTCAAGGCCTTCGCCGGCCGCGGCAAGTACCTAACGGATCAGCAAGTCGAGCAGATCAAGAACTCCCACCAGGGCGCCCAGATTCTCGGCATGATGAAATACAGCGCCGTGGGCACCACCGACCACGTGCGCGACTACCTCGCAGATTTCCAAGAGCTAGCCCAAGCTGACGAGCTGATGATCTCGCTACAATCCACCGGCCATGACAACCTCCTGCAGAACATGAATCTGCTCGCAAAAGCATGGGAGCTCAACTAAAACACCCCCGCTAAACACCCCCAAAAATTGTGCACATTCTGAGCTTTTCAAAGGCTGCACACGCCCCTAGGCTTGAGCAATTAAGACGCTCGATTTAACTTGATTAGTATTTACATTATTTGGCTTCCACTATTTTCGCTACGTAAGGAGGAGACATGCCAGCACGCGGGGTGCAGCAGCACAAGAAGATCGCGGACTATCTACGCGGCCTCATTAAGGACGAGAGCATCAAGGCGGGTGACTTTCTTCCCAGCGAGGCGGAACTGTGCGCGAAGTTCAACTCCTCCCGCGGTCCAGTGCGCCAGGCTATTGCGAGCCTGCGCGCCGAAGGCTTAGTAAGCTCCGGCCGCGGACGTCGCTCCGTGGTGTTAGGCAGCTTCACCGCGGAGAACTTCGACGCGATCTGCTCCATCACCAACTGGCTGAGCGGCCGCGGATACAACGTTGGGCAAAAGACCCTGTGGACCGCCCGCCGCCCTGCCCCCAAGGAGGCGGCAAGCTACCTGCGCATCAGCGAGGACGAACAGGTGGTGTTTGTACACCGCATCCGCAGCATCGACGGCGAGCCGGTTGCCATCGAGCGTATGTATTTCCCGCTGCACGTGGGCAAGCACATTTTGGACTTCGATGCCGATTCCGGCTCCATCCACAATCATCTGATGGCCCAAGGCGTCGAATTCGATAACGCGCACCGCGAGCTGACTCTTACCTGCGCCTCCGAAGAGGACGCAACAGCCCTTAGCTGCGAGCCTGGCACTCCGCTGTGGCGCATCCACATTGAGCTTTCCGATCACGCTGGCCGCCCCGTGGAGTACACCACCAATCTCCTGCGCGCGGATCGCATGAAGGTCGGCATTACCAACGTCCGCGGCACTACTTCCCCACTTGAGGTCATCCTTACTGACTAACCCTCCCCCCGAGGGACATTCGCTTAACCGAGCCGAAACGCTTAACCTGCTTACATGAAGAAAGTACACCTAGCGCGTGCAGCGAGCGCGCTGGTTCTCGGGGCGTCGCTAAGCGCGTGCTCAGCCGGACACACGGCGGTCAAACCCACCGCCAGTGATTCGCTGACCATTGCCGCAACCGGCGCTGCTACCTCTCTCGATTTCACCAACGTCGGTGGAGCTGCCATCCCTGCCGCACTCATGAGTAACGTCTACGAAACCCTCGTACGCATCGAGGGCGAGGAAATTGTGCCAGGCCTCGCCGAAAGCTGGGATGTAAAAGACACCACCTATACCTTCCACCTGCGCCATGGTGTGCAATTTAGCAACGGAGACGAATTCACCGCCGAGACCGCTGCTTATTCCATCAACAACGTGAAGGAAAAGTGGACCAACGGCATCTCCAAGCAGATGGACGTAGTAGAAAGCGCCACAGCACTCGACAAATACACGCTACAGGTAAAGCTGAAGAAGCACTCGAATAGCTGGCTGTGGTCCATGGGCACGGCAATCGGTGCGATGATGACGCCAAACGCCATGGATTTGGCCACCCAGCCCGTGGGCACGGGCCCCTTTGAGCTTGCCGGATTCGCGCCCGGTGAATACATCTCCCTGCGTCCGCACCAGAATTACTGGGGCAAGGTGCCAAAAGAGCAGGTAACCATCCAGTACTTCCCCGATGCAATCTCTTCGGTCAATTCCCTAAAGTCCGGCGGCGTCGACGTGGTTTGGGCGATGCAGAACCCGGAGCTGCTCGATAACTTGGGCGAGGGAATCCGCACCGCCGTGGGCACCACCAACGGCGAGGTGCTGCTTTCCATGAACAACAACGCCGCGCCTTTCGACGACCCACGCGTGCGCCGCGCAGTGGCCTATGCCGTCGACCGCAAAGCCGCGAATCAGATTCTGTGGGACGGCCTGGCCAAGGACACCGGCGGCGCGCCCGTACCTCCTACCGACCCATGGTTCAACGAGAAGGACTATTACCCTTACGCCCCGCAACGCGCGAAGGAGCTTTTGCAAGAAGCCGGCGCCGAGGGCGCGCACATCACGATTACCGCGCCGACCCTGCCCTATGCCCAGCGCGTCTCTGAGCTTTTATACTCGCAGCTAACTGAGGTCGGCTTCGACGTCACCCTCGAATCCGCCGAGTTCCCCGCCGTCTGGCTGGGCCAAGTCATGGGCGCGAAGGATTACCAAATGTCCCTGGTCTCCCACGTGGAGCCGCGCGATATTCCGACGCTCTTCGGCAACCCGGACTATTACCTGGGCTATGACTCACAGAAGACCCGCGACCTGCTTTCCGCTGCAGATTCCGCCCCGGAGAGCAAATACGCCGCGAGCATGGAAAAGGCCGTGGACCAGATCATGGCCGATGCCGGTGCGCTGACGCTGATGAACATGCCCAACATCGTCCTCTACCGCGATGGCATCGAGGGCCTGAACCCGAACCAGGTAACCGACGCCATCGAGCTGGCAGATCTCAAGGAGGCACCGTGACCTATCTCAAGGCTCTCGCCAAGTTCGTGGTGACCTTGTTCGCCGCCTCCATCGCCATCTTCCTGCTCATGCGCGCAGTCCCGGGCAACCCGGCGCGCGTGGCACTGGGCGTTAACGCCACCGACGACGCCGTCGCCGAGCTGACCACCGCCTTGGGCCTCGACCGCCCGCTTTTGGCACAGTACTTCGATTGGGTCGGTGGCCTGCTCAGCGGAAACTTCGGCACCTCCCTGGCCTCCCAGCAGGACATCACTCCGCTGGTGGTTGACCGCGCGCAGGTCTCGCTGATCTTGGTGGGACTGGCGATCCTCTTGGCCCTCGCCGGCGCCGTGCCGGTTGGCATGTGGCTGGCGCGCACGGGCAATAGCTTCGTCTCCGCACTCACCCAGATAGGCATCGCGATCCCAAGCTTCCTCGTGGGCATCATCATGGTGGCATTCTTCGCGGTGCGGCTGGGTTGGCTGCCGGCCAATGGCTGGATTCCGCCGGACCAGGACTTCGGCGGCTTTATCGCCCGACTCATCATGCCAGTGATCTCTCTGGCCTTGGTGCAGGGTGCGATGCTCACCCGCTACGTGCGCTCCTCCATCGTGGATGTGATGGATCAGGATTACATCCGCACCGCCCGCGCGCTGGGTCTATCCCATGCGGAGGCGCTGCGCCGCCACGGCCTGCGCAATGCGGCCCTGCCGGTGCTCACGGTCACGGGGCTACAGCTGACCACGCTGATTGTGGGTGCGGTGGTCATCGAGTCCGTCTTCGTCATTCCGGGCCTGGGCAGCATGCTTCTCGATGCCGTGTCCAACCGCGATCTCACCACCGTGCAGACCCTGGTTATGCTGTTGGTCTTTTTCACGTTGGCCATCAACTTGGCCACCGACTTGGCCTACCGCGTAATCGATCCGCGTTTGAAGGAGAAGCGATGAAGAAGTTGGGTTTCGTTCTCGTCGGTATCACCGCCCTCCTGGCGGCGGTCTCCCTTTTCTGGACGCCTTATGCGCCGAACATCGCCTCGCCCGATTTGCTGGAGGGCAGCTCCGCTGAGCATCTCCTCGGCACTGATCGCGTTGGTCGCGACATCGCCTCGCGCCTGATGGTCGGCGCACGCATCACGCTCTTCGTGGGCGTCATCGCCGTCGGCATTGCCGCGCTCGTCGGCGTTCCGCTCGGTGTGGTGGCGGGCATGCGCCGAAATAGCATCCTCGACTCCCTCATCATGCGCGGCTCCGATCTGCTGCTGGCTTTCCCTGCCTTGCTGCTGGCCATCATCGCCGGCGCGGTATGGGGTCCGTCGACGATTTCGGCCATGATCGCCATCGGCATCGCGGGAATCCCTTCCTTCGCCCGCGTGGCGCGCTCTGGCACCCTGCAGGTGGTCACGCAGGACTTCATCGCCTCGGCGCGCGTGTCCAAGGTTCCATCGCCCACCATCGCGGTGCGCCATATCCTGCCTAACATCGCCCCGCTTATCATCGTGCAGTCCTCCGTCTACTTCGCACTCGCGATCCTCGCCGAGGCCGGCCTTTCCTTCCTGGGCCTCGGCACCACCCCACCCACCGCGTCTTGGGGCCGCATGCTGCAAGATTCCCAGTCCCTGCTGGCCAGCCATCCCATGCAGGCCTTCTGGCCGGGCCTTGCCATCGCCGCCACGGTGCTGGGCTTTAACCTGCTTGGCGACGCCCTGCGCGACATCCTCGATCCCCGCCTGAAAGGAGGCAAGCGATGATTACCGTCACCGACCTTCGCATCCACAACGGCGATAAAACGCTCGTCGGCCCTTTGAACTTTTCCTTGGATGCCGGCGAGAGCCTCGGCATCATCGGTGAGTCCGGCTCCGGCAAGTCCCTGACCGCGCTGGCCATCATGGGCTTGCTGCCAAAAAACCTCCACGCTGAGGGTTCCATCGAGCTTGGCGGACGCGAGCTCGTGGGCCTGCGCGACCGCCAGGTGCGCAAGCTGCGCGGCGCCGGCATGGCGATGGTCTTCCAGGAGCCGATGAGCGCGCTCGACCCGCTCATGCGCGTGAGCAAGCAGCTGCGCTACGCCGGCGCGTCTGCTGGGGCGCTCAACGAGGTGGGCCTCGATCCGACCCTTGCCGCGCGCTTCCCGCACGAGCTGTCTGGTGGCCAGCGCCAGCGCGTAATGATTGCCATGGCCATGGCCCGCAACCCCAAGCTGCTCATCTGCGACGAGCCCACCACGGCCCTCGATGCCACCACGCAAGACGACATCCTGGATCTCATCATGGAACTGACCCAGCGCCACAACACCGCGCTGCTATTCATCAGCCATGACCTACGCGTCATCCGCCGCATGTGCCCTGAGACGTTGGTCATGCAGGACGGCCAGATCGTCGAATCCGGCGCGGCGCTGGACAACCCCCAGCACCCGTACACCAAGCACCTCATCGCGGCCTCCCAGTCCAAGCCGGCTGCCGCTGAGCCGAAGCTCGGCGAGGTTGTCATTTCCCTCGACCACATCACCAAGGCTTACGGCTCCACTACTGCGCTTTCCGACGTCTCCCTCGAAGTACGCAAGGGCGAGCGCATCGGCGTCGTCGGCAGTTCCGGCTCCGGTAAGACGACGTTGCTCAAGCTCATCACCGGCCTTGAGCAGCCGACCTCCGGGTCCGTGAAGGTGGAAGGCCGAGTGCAGATGGTATTCCAGGACCCGCAAGGTTCCCTCAATCCACGCATGCCGATCTGGAAGATCGTGGCTGAGGGCTCGCCCACACCGGTCACGCGTGCCGAGATTACGAAAGTCTTGGCGGAGGTCGGCATCGACGAGAATGCCTTGGACCGCTTCCCCCACGAGTTCTCCGGCGGCCAGCGCCAGCGCATCTCGATTGCCCGCGCGGTCATCGGCAACCCGGACATCCTCCTCGCCGACGAAGCGGTCTCCGCCCTCGACGTCTCCGTGCGCGCCCAGGTCCTCGAGCTGCTTGAGAAGCTCGTTGAAAGCTACGGCCTGACGCTGGTGTTCATCTCGCATGATCTGGGTGTGGTCAAGCAAGTGTGTTCCAGCCTGACTGTCATCCACCATGGTGAGCTGGTCGAACGCGGAGTATGGTCCGCCCCACAGCACCCGTATACCAAGTCGCTTCTTAAGGCTGCGCAGGAGTAACGTATGCCGCGATATGAGCGAATTGATTGAGCATCCCCTACCGCAACGCCCGCGCCCGCTACAGCTTTTCACCGCCTACAACTCTTCGGTGACTCGCTGGCCGGGCGCGATGCGTGCTGCTCTCGCCATCGCCATTCCCGGCGCGCTCGCCATCCTCACCGGCCACCCCGACGCCGTGCTGTTGGTCACCGCAGGCGCGATGTCCGTCATTTACGGCGAGGGGCACCCCTATCGCACCCGCCGTTGGGTGATTCTCACTGCGGGTGTGCTCCTTACCTTGGCCGCTACCGTTGGTTCGCTGGTGGGTGAGCTCGTCTTCGCCCCGGGCCACGGACACTGGTGGCTTTTGCTGTCTGCGGCCTTTGCTATTTTCATTGGCGCGCTCGGCGCCTTCCTGCAGAATGCGCTACGCCTGCCGCCGCCGGGTTCCTTCTTCGTGGTGATGGTCGGCGGCGGCTCCACCATGCTCGCGCGCATCGACATCACCCCCTTTGCGGTCGCTGCGTGGTCCATTGCGGGTGTCATCGCTGCGTACTGCCTGGGCATGCTGCCTCGCTTCCACTCCCCGCACGGTCCGGAGGCCCGCACTGTCGCGACCCTAGAGAAGGCAACTGACGCCTTTGAGAACTCCACAACCGACGTCTTGGCACGCCACCATCAGGCACAGACGGCGCTGGCGAATACGTGGCAAGCGCTTTCCGACGCCGGTATCGTCCGCGGCGGCCGCGTCATCCAAACATCACAAGGCCACCTCGTGGAGCGTGCCCTTGCCGCGCAGAACCGTATCGTGCAGCACAACCAGTCGCTGGATCTCTCTGCCAACTCGGATGAGCTTTCTGACTCCCCGACCTACGTCGACCCAAACCGCACCGCCATCCCGCACACCAAGCCGACGATGCGCTACCGCATCTACCGCGCGTCGGTGGGCAACTCGCATGCGGTGGTAACGGTAGAAAAGATTCTGCTTGCGGCCATCGCCACCACGCTCGTGGGCCTTGCACTGGGCCTAGACCGCCCGGACTGGGGCGCAGTTTCCGTGCTGCTTCTTCTGCAGTGGGGCCCGGACCACGTGCCCGGCACCATCCGCGGATTGCAGCGAATGGTGGGCTCGCTGCTCGGTGTGTGCGTGTTCTACCTCATTGCGTCCTTCGGATTAGAAAGCTGGACGCTGCTGCTCGCGCTCGCTGCCTGCCAATTCTGCGCGGAGATCTTCGTGGTCAAGAACTACGCCATCTGCGTCATCTTCTCCACGCCGCTGGCGCTGCTCATGGGCCATACGGCCGATCACTTGGCGTTCACGGCCTTCTCCCGCATCTGTGAGATCGCGCTGTCGGTGGTCTTTTCCTTGCTGGTGCTCTGGCTATGGAAGCCGCGTGCCCAGCTGACCAACCATTACCGTCTGCAGGTCCGCTGCCAGGAAGCAATCACCAGCCTGCTGGGCGCACTACTTTTCTCGACCCCCGACGAGTCCCTAGCCGCTCGCCGCGACCTGCAGTACGAGCTGCTTTCTGAGCGCCGCTCTATCCAGTCCATTGCAGTCAACCACCCGCAACACGTGGGTGAGTTCTGGCAGCGCCACCTTGCCCTGCAGCATGCGGGCTATTTCATCTTGGACTATTGCTCAATTCACCCAGACGAGGTTCCGGGTGACATCAACGCGCTGGTATCCCTAGCTCGAATAGACTTCGAAAAGTAGAGATTTATCGAGCACATGCTCTTCGATGCGCTCAAAGACCTCAAAAGCCGATAGCAACTCGGCATCTGCGACGTCGTACGAAGAATCATCAAAATTTGGCAGTTGCATTCGTGGCAATCCAATCCATTAGAAACTCTGATTCCCTGATACTAGCGGATAAGCTAGCGCTGCTCCAGCACCGCAATCGCGATATGCACGCGGTTCGTGCCGCCAATCTTTTCCAAGATGTGCTTGATGTGCGTCTTGACTGTGGCCACAGAGACATAAAGCTGCTCCGCGATTTCAGTATTGTCCAGCCCCTTCGCCACCAGCTGCGCCACCTCGTTTTCGCGCGCACTCAAATCCGCCAGGACGAGCGGCTCTTGCGGCTGGGCATGCGGAATCGCCAGCAGGTTCTGCAGCGCTTTTGGGCTAAGCAGCTGCTGGCCCTGCGCGGCCGCCCGCACTGAGGCGACTAATGCCTCAGGCCCTGTGGCCTTCAGCAGAAACCCCATCGCTCCCGCGTGCAAGGAATCGACGATGAATTCGTCGGTGTCAAAGGCCGTCAGCATCACCACCGGAATGTCGGGCACGGCCGTCTTCAGCTGCGCCACCGCCTCAATCCCGTCCATGACCGGCATACGGATATCCATCAGCACAATATCCGGGCGTTGTTGCGTAATCAGCTGCACGCCATCGCGCCCATTGCTGGCCTCGCCCACCACTTCGATGTCGCCTGCGCCCTCTAGAATCAGACGGATGCCGCGGCGCAGCAGCTCCTCGTCGTCGACAAGCACAGCAGAAATCATCGTTCCTCCATTGGCAAATACAGGCTCCAGCTAAACTCTTCGCCATCTTCTACGTCTAGGCGCCCGCCCACCAAGCGTGCGCGTTCGCGCATTCCGATAAGCCCATGCTCGCCGCCGCTTGCCGACGCCCCTTCTACCTTCCGGTTGCGCATCGTCACCCGAGCCAAAGCACCATCTTGGGCTACCTCGATCGCAATCTTTTGCCCTGGCGCATGCTTGCGCGCATTCGTCAGACCTTCTTGCACGGCACGGCTCAACGTATGTACACCCATAGTCGAAATCTTATCTAAGCAATCATCGCGGTACTCAAGCGTGACCTTGGCACCGGCGGCGCGCGCTTGCACTACGTGATCGTCGATGCTGGTGCGCGGGTCAATTCGATCATCGATACGCAAAGAGCGAATGACCTGCCGCAGATCGGTCACCGCCTGCTCGGCCTCTTTTTGGATAGTCGTAGCGGATTCCGCTACCTGCTCCGGCGGCAAATCCTTCCGGTACGCCAGTCCACCGGCATATACAGAGATAAGGCTTAGCCGATGTGAGAGCGAATCGTGCATATCGCGGGCGATGCGGTTGCGCTCATCCTGGCGGACTTTTTCGCTTTCTGCTTCCAGGGTCTGTCTATTCAGCTCCGCGCGCGCCACCAGCGTGGCCTGACGTTGGCGGCGACTATGGCGCGCGACGCCTATCAACAGCCCTGATAGAACAAACATGGCCCAGATAAGGGCATACCCGGCCACCGCCATAGGCACGGTTTCGAAAGAGTCCGGCTTATAAACCTTGACGCCATAACTTAAGGTGAGCACCGCCGTTGCTGCCAATGTCCAGCGCTTGCTTCCACGCGAGACCAGAGAAACATAGGCAACGAAGACTGTCAGTGAGAACTGATGCAGTCCCGCCGAAGCGCAGATGATCACCGCGCTGACCAGCGCGGAGACCGGACCAGGATAGCGTTCGTAAATGCTAAACTCCCGCGGCACGTGCCGCAGCGCAAAGGCCAGCAAGACCCAGGTGAGGATGCTCACCGACGTCCCAATAGCGGCCTCAGTAAGGATGCGATCATCCCACGAATTGCCAGAGCGCTCGTCGAAGCGCAGGAGCATCGCCCCCATCGTGGCTATATCAGCCAGCACACACACGGCGACGATGGCGGCACGCCGCCACCGCGTTACCCCGTTTAACGTGTTGAGGTAGGTGGCATGCCGCTGCTTTTCAATCCAGTTCTTAATCTTCGACTGTGCCGTACTCATCTCCACCCACAGTAGTAGGAGGCCTAGAGCCACAAATCCACCCTGGGGTGGATTTAACGCATAGCCATTCTCCGTAGCGTCGGAGACATGGACAAGAAAGTATTAACAGCCCTAGCTGCAGCTACTGCGTATTTCGTGGCAGTGCCGGCGGCAAGCGCACTGCTGCCTGAGCCCACTACCCCGACGAGCGCCGTCGCCTTCCACGATGTCGCCATCACCGATCTGGAATGCGCGCAAAGCCCGACATATCTTAACGACTCCCCCCGATGGGAATGCGGGGATACCATCATCGGCGCTGACCCCGGCCAGACCTTCGGGGAACCTGAGACTGCGTTACTACGAAAGCACCGCTATATTCTCGATACCCCTTTCCTCTCGGATGCCCCGGTACGTCAGCCTCAGAAAAATCTCTATCGCCTCGACGAAGGCGACAAGGTAACCGTCCTGTACGACTCCGACGATAAGAAGCTGTTCTTCCATCTCGAGGGGCCTGACGCCGCCCGCTATGCAGACAAAATGGAGGTCAAATAATGAAATACCTATTTTATGTGCTCGCTACCGCGGGTCTCGCTTACTCCGTGCACTTCGAGTTTAACCAGTCTTACGTCACCGCCAGCCTCATCGCTGCACTCATCCATGTGGTGATCTGGACTTGTGCCTCCTGGCTCGCGTTCCGAGGCCACCGCGGCACGGCCCTAGGCATGCTCTGGGGCGCGGCGTGCACCGGCCCGGCTGTCTTCTTCAACTCGCACTTCACCACCATCTTGGAAAAACTGCAGTTGCAGTGGCTAGATGCCGCTGGCTTCGCGCCAATTACTGAAGAGACTCTGAAGTTCATTGGTGTTCTGCTCATCTGTACTTACTTCATTAAGCCCCAACGCACTCGCGACTTCGTCTACGTCGGTATCGCCGTAGGCATGGGCTTTGCGATCGTGGAGGATTGCACCTTCATCGCACACCTAACGCTGAAAGACCTCGACTCAGATCTCATGGGCGCAACTACTGGGGTGCTCATCAGGTTTATTGGTTGCACCTTCGCACACTCCCTCTTTACCGGCATCGCGGCATATGGCTTGGCCCGTGGCCGCGCACTCGCCGGTTGGATGGGCGGCGTCACGGTTCACTTCTTCACGAACCTCTTTCCCTCGCTGGATGCCACCTTCCCGGAGAGCCTCTGGTTGCCCATTGCAACTTTAGTGGTAGTGGGGGCAATCTGGATCGCGTCGCTCTGGTTTATCGTCCGCCAAGTACGGCAATCGCGACGTGAACGCGGCTCGTCCCGCCGAGTTTCTTCAAAATCTTCTGCACGTGAGTCTTTACTGTCGGTAGCGAAATAAAAAGCTGCTCTGCAATTTGTTGATTACTTAACCCATCTGCCACCAGCTCCGCAATCTCCATCTCGCGGTCGCTAAGGTGCGCCAGCCGCCTGTTCTTCCGCTTTGGCCGCGGGGAGAGCAGGCGTTCAAGTACCTCACGGCTGAGCATCGGTTGGCCTGCCGCAGCCGCGCGAACGGCAGCAACAAGCGCTTCCGGTGGCGTCGATTTCAATAGGAATCCAACGGCACCGGCTTGGAGCGCATCGACAATAAATTCGTCGGTATCGAAAGCGGTTAACATCACCACGGGAATCGACGCCGGCAACTTCCCCAGCGCCTCGATGCCATCCATGACGGGCATGCGAATGTCCATGAGCACGACATCGGGAAGCGCGTCCAGCACCGCTGCTATCGCATCCTTGCCATTAGAGGCCTCCCCCACCACCTCGATACCGGCATTGGCCAGCATGAGCCGCAGGCCACTGCGCAATAGCGCCTCGTCATCGACCAGCACCACCTTTAGCGCTTCGTCGGCAGCTGCAATTCCCATCCGAATTCATCTCCCTCCAGCATCCGAAATTTTCCTCCGATAAGTTCCGCGCGCTCAGCCAGACCCCGCAGCCCAAAGCCACGCCCCACTGGACCCGTATGCGGGTTGGATACGGTGAGCACGAGATTGGGGCCGCGCTTGGCGACGTCGAAAAGCACCGGCTTTCCCCGCGCGTACTTGCGAGCATTGGTGGCTGCCTCCTGGACCGCTCGATACAACGTGTGCTGGCCTAAGGTATCGAGCCTTTCTACTATGCCTGGATCAGTGGAATAGCGCAGCTTAACGTTGTCATCTCGAATGAGCGTTTCGATGCTTGCTCGTGGATCTTCTGCTGCCTCCTGCCGCAGAGCATAAAGCACAGCGCGCAGATCCTGTACTGCAGCATTCGCTTCTTGGCGAATCGTCTCCGCCGCCGCGGAATACTCCTTGGAAACCTGCTCGTTCTGAAAAGACAATGCCCCTGCATGCACGGCAATCAGCGACAACCGATGCGACAGTGAATCGTGCATGTCACGCGCTATCTCTTCCCGAATTTCGCGCTGTAGATTCTGTTGCTTCTCGCGGTTCTTGCCGCGCTGCATGCCGATCAGAAGCACGATTACGAGTACTGGAACGATGCCAAATTCCAACCAGCCTTCGAACTCACTCGCAGGGTTGAGAGGATAGACAGCGAGATAGCTAAGCGACGCCACTACTGCCGCCACCGACCACTTCACGGACCTCCGTGATGTCATGGACACCATGGCCACCAGCTGAGATAGCACGGCAAAATAAGAAAAGCCGCAAGCAATCACGACAACCCCGCAGACGAAGGTCTTCCGCGTTCCTGGGAAGTCAGATTTCTCCAGCTCCCGCGGATCATGAGAAATGGCCCATGGCAGCAAACCCCACGAAACCATCCCGGCGATGAAACTCAAGCAAACGAAGCCGGCATAGGCTCTATCGGTTTGCGGCTCGATGTTGGGCAACCCCATGTCTTCTAAGTCGATGCCGATACCGATCAGTCCAAAGCAGCACCCGCCTAGGACGCAGAGCACGACGATGAAAGCTACCTGCCAACGGTTCCTAGTCATGATTCATACCTTAAAGGCCGCAAACTCATTCTTAAGGATGATTAATTACCAGCGACTGTTTAGTCATGACTTTTCATCGCTGTTTAAAACGCCCGATCCTTTACTTCTTCTTTTGGGCGGTGCTGAGCGCCGTACTCTTCGTCGCGCTCATGATCGGTTACGCAATTTTCGCGCCAGACTCAAATCTCGACGACATGAACGCGCCGCTACCTTTTTGCATCATGATGCTCTCCATCATTGTGTTCCTCCCAGGCGCCTTTTGCCGACGCCGGCCCGGTAAGGTGTGGTCAGGCGATGGTCGGTTTCGGTGGCATTATGCCCGGCGCGCCCTTCTCGTGTCGTTGCCCGTTACGCTGTTGAGCTTTCTTCCGATTCTCCGAAATGGATTCTCCCCTGCTCCAAACGCTCTATTGATGCTGGGGCTGGCGGTCATCTTGGTGCCGCTGCAGTCAGTGACGGAGGAAGTTATCTTTCGCAGTCTGCTTCCCCAGGTATTCGGCCGGTGGCTGCGCTCGCCGTGGTTGGCCTATTTGCCCTCGATTCCGCTATTTGTGGCAGGCCATACTTATAACTGGATCGGACTTGTTGACATCTTTGTATTCGCCGTCTGTCTAAGCGTACTCACAGTGATAACGAACGGAATCGAGTACGGATGCGTGATTCATGCGTGCAATAACTTCGTCTTCTTTACTGCTGGCATCTTGGGCTATGTGGACGTTAACGCTGAGAATGTGGGGTGGGGCCAAACCCTGCTCAGCGCATTGACCTGCATTGTTATCTCGGCAATCTTGTACTACTCAACGCCCTCCACCGCAGAGCGCATCACTCTTGTTGCCGGCGAAGGATGCGCGTCTTCGGCAGCCAAGCGCTCAAAGGCTACGGCGGCGAGTGCTGCGGCTTGGTCACCGAGCACCGAATCATCGAACCTTGCCAGCGGCGAATGATTCCACTCGCGCAGGTGCTCCGGGGTATCCGGATTGACGGTGCCGAACCACATGAAGGTGCCAGGTACCTGCGCTAGTACGCCGCCGAAGTCCTCCGAAGCCATCATGGGTGTTTCCATCGGAATGACATTTTCTGCTCCGAACATGCCACCCCACAGCGTCGCGGCAAATTGATTCTCGCGCGGGTTGGTTTTGGTTGCGGAATACAGAACCTCGAAATCCACCTTTGCGGTGCATCTATGCGACGCCGCGACAGAACTGGCCACTTCCACAACCATCTGGCGCACTTGCTCAATCTTTTCGTCGCGCAGCACGCGCACTGTGGCGCCGAGCATGGCGTGATCAGGGATGACGTTAATGGCGCCGTCGCCAGCGCGCAGATTAGTCACCGTGATGACGATCGGCTCGTTAGCGTCGAAGCGGCGAGTCAGTGCAACCTGCAAGGCCATCTGAATCTCCCCCAGTGCTGCGACGGGATCGATGGCGTCATGCGGCCGCGAACCGTGGCCGCCCTTGCCATAGACAGTGATCTTCAGATTCGACGATGATGCCATCATGGGCCCGGAAATATGGTGGAAAGTGCCACGATCCTGCGGGCCGACATGTAAGCCATAAGCGGCAATCGGACGACGCCCCGCCGCATCGAGGACGCCCTCTTCGATCATCGGGAGCGCACCACCGGGGCCTTCTTCGCCGGGCTGGAACATGAAAGTGACGTCGCCAAGCAAGTGCTCCTTCTGCGCGCACAGCAACTTCACCGCTCCGATGAGCCCCGCGGTGTGAAGGTCGTGGCCGCACGCGTGCATCAAGCCGTTGGTGGAAGCGAAAGGATCGCCCGTCTGCTCACGGACCGGCAAGGCATCCATGTCCGCGCGCAGCAGCACAGAAACCGGCCGTGGGCCGCGCTTGCCGCCGCGAAGGACCGCGACCACGGAGCTTAAATCCTGACCGACCTGAATCTCCAACGGCAGGCCTTTGAGCGCCTCGAGAACCTTCTTTTGTGTCCGTGGAAGCTCGAGCCCGATTTCCGGGTTCTGGTGCATATCCCGCCGGAATTCCTGCAGCTGCGGTAAAAGCTTTTGGCCTTCCTCCAAGAACACCTCACTGGCAGTGCGCTCACCAATCTTGGCAGCGGTAACTGGCAACGGTGGAAGCTGCTGGCCTTGGCGAGGTGCCTTCTTCTTAATGGGTTCCATGAATCAATCCTTCCCGGGTTTGACCATCGAGCCTACATGGGACCTACCCCGTATCAAGCAAAGGAGAGTACCCCTCCTCTCGCTTCCCAGGCTTCCATCCTTTGGGCAACGGTTTGGCGCCAGTTCGCGGTGTCTGGCACGAGCACGCCCTCTGGAGAATTGGATTCCCAGCGGCCGTCTTCGAAGAGCCAATAAATCTCCCCGGTAATTGGGTCCATGATGTAGAAGGCACGGCCATCAGTCTTGATGTTGTGACAGTGCTGGCAGAGGCTGACCAAGTTATCGGTGGAAGTTGGGCCATTTTCGCCATGGGGAACGCGGTGGTCGAGCTGGTTGCGGTGGGCTGGCTTGCTGCATCCCGGGCCGCGGCAGGTTCCATCGCGGGCCTCCACGAAGGCGCGAATGCCGGCGGTGGGACGATAAGTCTCGGTCTGTGCTGGCGCGATGTTGCGATAGGAGGCATCTGCAGGCGGGATAACGTAGCCATAGCCCGGAGCAAACGCGAGGGTGGTTTCTGCCTGCTGGAAAAGGTTAATCACGACCTTTTGCTCAACTGGCTCGAGCACGCAGGAAGCAAGTGCGCGAGCGAAGGAAATTCCTTCGTCCGCGGCGCGTTTGCGGACGACGCGATCGATTTTTTCGGCGGTCACGGCGTCAAGGTTGGCGGTAAACTCCCCGCGGCCTGCATGACGCTCGAGTTTATAGCGGTCACGTTCTTCTTCGTCTTCGCCCTTCAAACAATTGTGCAAAGAAAGGACATCAGAAATTACGCTGCGGATGCGCGAAGCCTCCGGCAGGCGCTGGTTTGCGCGGCTGGGCGTAAACAATTCCTCCAAGGCGTCGTCGATATGAGGCAGGACACGCTCCTCGACGCCTTGTAGAGCCCTGCCGACGGCGAGGATTCGGTCAAAATCAAGGAACCAATCGAGCTTATTGAGACGAGTAAGTTTCGGTAGAAAAGAAAGTTTGCGGATGCCGTAGTAAAGATGTTCGGCTTTATAGGAAGTGATGCCGAGGCTGCGTGAGACGTCGTTGAAGGCTAGGTCAGCGTCGTCGCCAGGTTGTGGAATGATCGATTGCAGTGCGAGCCAGTTGAGGCGATTGCTTTCCGTAAAAGCCTGCCCGGCCTGGTTCTTTGGATTCAGTGGAGCGAAGTAAGGTCCGTCCATCGAAGTCTCCTAGGTTTATTTTCCATTATCCGGCGATGCCGGTCAGCTTCCCCTCCAAGCTGTACAAACCCAAGATATAATACACCCCGGACATCCGCAAGAGTGTTCGAAAAATTAGTCCCCCGGCTGCCCCAGCCCCGGGGACGTCGATAAGCGCAGTATTAGCCCTCACCGTCGGTAGAAAGCGCCGCCACGAACGCTTCCTGCGGAACAGATACCGAACCGATGGACTTCATGCGCTTCTTACCAGCCTTCTGCTTCTCCAGCAGCTTACGCTTACGAGAAATATCGCCGCCGTAGCACTTCGCCAGGACGTCCTTGCGCATAGCGCGGATATTCTCACGCGCAATGATCTTGGAGCCAATGGCGGCCTGGACCGGAACCTCGAACTGCTGGCGCGGAATGAGCTCTTTAAGCTTCTTCGTCATCTTGTTGCCGTACCACTGCGCCGAATCGCGGTGAACGATGGCAGAGAAGGCGTCGACCGGATCACCGTTGAGCAGGATATCCACCTTGACCAGATCAGACAGCTGTTCCCCAGCCTCTTCATAGTTCAGCGAAGCATAACCCTTGGTGCGAGACTTCAGCATGTCGAAGAAGTCGAAGATAATCTCACCCAAAGGCATGGTGTAGCGCAGCTCTACGCGGTCTTCAGAGAGGTAGTCCATGCCGCCCATCTGGCCGCGCTTGGACTGGCACAGCTCCATGGTTGGGCCCACGAACTGCTCCGGCACAATGATGGTCATCTTCACGATTGGCTCGTAGACCTCGCGCAACTTGCCACTCGGCCAATCCGAAGGGTTGTGCACGAGGGACTCAGCGCCGTCTTCTGCAACCACGCGGTAGGTAACAGAAGGCGCGGTGGAAATCAGGTCCAAGCCAAACTCGCGCTCCAAGCGGTCGCGCGTGATTTCCATGTGCAAAAGGCCCAAGAAGCCGCAGCGGAAGCCAAAGCCCAGAGCAACGGAGGTCTCTGGCTCGAAGGTCAAGGAGGCGTCGTTAAGCTGCAACTTTTCCAGTGCGTCGCGCAGGTCTGGGAAGTCCGCCTGGGAGATTGGGAAAAGGCCCGAATAGACCATCGGGTTCGGGTCCGCATAACCCTTCAGCGGCTCCTCGGCGCCGTTGGTTGCCCAGGTAACGGTGTCACCCACCTTGGTCTCACGCACATTCTTCACGCCCGTAATCAGGTAACCAACCTCGCCCGGGCCCAAGCCCTCGCACTTGCGCATGGTCGGCGAGACGATACCCACCTCCAGCAGCTCGTGATTAGCACCCGTGGACATCATGGTGACCTTCTGACGCGGGGTCAGCTTGCCGTCCATCATGCGGATATACGTGACGACGCCGCGGTAGGTGTCATAGACGGAGTCGAAAATCATGGCGCGCGCGGGGGCGTCGGCAGGCGCATCCGTGGTTGGCGCTGGCACCAAATCCACGAGCTTATCGAGCAGCTCCTCGACGCCCTCGCCCGTCTTGCCGGACACGCGCAGGACGTCCTCCGGCTCACAGCCGATAATGTTGGCGATCTCGAGGGCGTACTTCTCCGGATCCGCAGCGGGGAGGTCAATCTTGTTGAGGACCGGGATGATCTCCAGATCATTTTCCATCGCCAGATAAAGGTTGGCGAGGGTTTGCGCCTCGATGCCTTGGGCGGCGTCGACAAGCAAAATAGCGCCCTCACATGCCTCGAGCGCGCGGGAGACCTCGTAAGTAAAGTCCACGTGGCCCGGCGTATCAATCATCTGCATGACGAACTCCTCGCCCGCATGCTCACCGGTGCGCGGAACCCAGGGCAGACGCACGTTCTGCGCCTTAATGGTAATGCCGCGCTCGCGCTCGATATCCATGTTGTCGAGGTACTGATCGCGCATGTCGCGCGCGTCAACGACCTGCGAGAACTGCAGGATGCGGTCAGCCAGCGTCGACTTGCCATGGTCGATGTGGGCGATAATGCAGAAGTTTCGAATCTGGGAAAGATCCGTAAACGTAGTGGCCGCAAAGTTTTTAGACATGCGTCTACAATAGTCGACATGACTAGCGGCAACCCACTTACCCGCTTAAGGCAGGCGCTTGGCATCGCAGAACGCGAGCCAGTCGACGTCGGCCTTGCTCACATATCCAACAGGCTAGGCATGAATAATGCTGCTGAGCACCGTGAACCCCGCAAAGCAGCAAAGATTCGCATCGAAACCACCTCCTCGCATCCGCGCACCGTTTGCTTCTCCCCTGACATGGATGGCCAGGCCGATTCCGGCGAGGTGGTGTGGGTCTGGGCGCCTTCCGACGGCAAGCAATCACCGCCGCACGAACGCGCCGTGCTCATCATCTCCCGCACGCGCACCACTGTTTTGGGGCTTTTGATCTCCCCAAATCCAAACCACGCGCACGAGGAAGAATGGCTCGACATCGGCACCGGCGAGTGGGACGAAAGCGGCAGGCAGTGCTGGGTACGCCTAGATCGCATCCTCGAAATCTCTGAGGAAGAATGCCGCCGCCAAGGCACGCTTTTCCCGGAGCGCCGCTTTGAGCGCATCGCCAACCGTTTGCGTTCCCGCTATCACTGGGCGTGATTTGGGTTTTATCCCAGCTCCTGCTAGCTTTTTATAGGTTACTTACTTTCCGGGCGCGTTGGTCGGGGCGGTCAGGACCTTGGGTCCGCTCATCGAACATCAACGCCGCGCATTAATTCAGATGCAGGACATGTCCGGCAGGTTGGTTGCAGTTCAATCACTTTCGATTCCAAGAGGTAATTCAAATGGCAAACATCAAGTCCAAGAAGAAGCGCATTCTCACCAACGAAAAGGCACGTCAGCGCAACAAGGCTGTCCGTTCCGCAGTCCGCACCGAGATCCGCAAGTTCCGCGATCTTGTCACCGCTGGTGACAAGGAAGCTGCCGAGAAGCAGCTCCGCGTCGCTTCCCGCGCACTGGACAAGTCCGTGTCCAAGGGTGTCTTCCACCGCAACACGGCCGCCAACAAGAAGTCCGGTATGGCTAACGCCTTCAACAAGATGGCCTAAGCTTTTTAAAGCCTGACTTTTAATGCCTTTCCTCGCAAGAGGGAGGGCATTTTTTAATCTCCACTCCGAAAGATCCGCACTGATTTTCGAACGTGTCCGGCGGGCACGCTAGGATTTTGAGCTATGAGTCTTGCCAAGCAGCACACCATCAAGCCGCTCCTCAAGTGGGTCGGCGGAAAGCGCCAGCTCCTGCCCGCAATCCACGCTGCCTTACCGGAGTTTAACCATTACTACGAGCCCTTCTTGGGCGGCGGCGCGGTGCTGTTTTCTTTGACCCCGGAAAAGGCCACGGTCAACGATCTCAACTCTGAACTCATCAACGTCTACGAGACCGTGCGCGACGATGTTGACGGTCTCATCTCATTGCTAAGCACCTATCCCAACGAGGAAGACTTCTTCTACGAGATGCGCGGCAAAGACCGCGATTCCTCCTTCGCACACATGACGCGCACCGAGCGCGCCGCGCGCACCATCTACCTGAACAAGACCTGCTACAACGGCCTCTACCGCGTCAATAATGCCGGGCAGTTCAACTCCCCCTTCGGCCGCTACGCCAACCCCGCCATCTGTGACGAAGAGACCCTGCGCGGGGTATCGGGGTATCTCAATGACAACGAGGTTTCCTTCCACACCGGTGACTATGCCGCCATCTTGCAAGACGCCAAAGAGGGGGACTTTGTCTACCTCGATCCTCCCTATGACCCAGTCAATCCCACAAGCAACTTCACTGGGTATCAGTCCGGCGGCTTCGGCCGCGAGGATCAGCTCCGTCTTAAGGAAGTCTGCGACAAACTCGACGCAGCCGGCGTGAAGTTCCTGCTATCGAACTCCGCCACGGATTTCATCCAGGAGATCTATTCCGCCTACGAGATAGACATCGTTGGGGCCACCCGCGCCATCAATTCCGTGGCATCCAAGCGCGGCAAAGTCGACGAAGTATTGGTGCGTAACTATGGCGAGGCTTAACGACGTCGCGTGGCAGCGCATCCTCGACGCCGAGACCTTGGCACGCATCGAACGCGAAGGCTTCGTGGAATTTAGCGCCAAACAGCTCAAAGAAAAGGGCAGCCGAGAGCCGCGCCTTCTGGCCAAACATGACTTTTCCGCTTCCCGCCCGGAGATTTTCCAGGAGCACAACTTAAGCATCTTCCCCATCCGGCGCGATGGATACGTCGTGGGCAACTTCGACGTCTACGAGCCTTTTCCGGAGACCGTGACGCCGCTTAAGACGCTGCCCGTTCCGCAAGGGGTTGAATCGCTTGACTTCGACAACTTAAGCTCCGAGACCCTCGTGCTCAATGCCGCGGTGATTGCGGGAGTGCTGCAGGATTTCCTGGGCGTCGATAAGCTGCATGCCACCGTGGCTGGGCGCATGTCCACCGGCACCGTCAGCATGCGCCTGCGCGGCGAGGAGCTCGTGGTGGACCGTGCGCAGATGGAAATAGACGGCGGGTTTGAGGCGCCCGAGTGCCTGGTGCTCATCGAGTGCAAGAATCATATCTCGCCCGATTTCAACATTCGCCAGCTTTATCTGCCTTTCCGGCGCTTTAGCCAACAGCTGGGAAAGGAAGTTGTGCCGGTATACCTGGTCTATTCCAACGGCATCTTCCACCTGTATCGCTATCGTTTCAGCGATGCGGAAGATTTCCGCAGCATCCAGCTCGAGGCCGCCGCACGTTATATGCTCGGCGAATCCGAGCTCAACACCGAATCCGTCAAGGCGGTCCTACGGCGCAGCAGCCCACGCGAGGCGGAGATTCCCTTTCCCCAGGCCGATTCCTTTGCGCGCGTGGTCAGCCTCTGGGAAATGCTGCCACTGCCCAAGGCGGAGATTCCCGAGCACTTTGGGTTTAGCCACCGTCAGGCTGACTATTACTTGAATGCCGGCCGTTACTTGGGCCTAATGCGCATCGAGGATGAGCTGGTCGAGGGAATCGAACTGGCCGATACCCGCGACGGACGCAACCTACAGCTCATCGAGGCGCTAGCTAGCCGGCCTGTCTTCCACGAGATGGTGGCCGCCGTGGCCGAGAAGCAGCGCATGCTGAGCAAGGAAGAAGCCGTGGCCATCATGGAGGCGGCCGACCTGAATATCTCTGGTTCTACGCTTCCCCGCCGCGCCCAAACCGTGGTGGCGTGGTCGCAGTGGGTGGCAGAGCTTTTCGCGCCGCAGCAACTTAGCCTGTTATAGCGGCAATAATTAGGCCCACACCGGCCACGGCGAAGAAACAACCCGAAGCGATGTCGATGATGGGTCCGGCGGCAAGAAGGCGGCGTCGGATAGCGTTGGTGGAAATCACCGTTGCAACGGTCACGAAGACCAAGTAGCTGGAAATGCCCATGCTCAGCACGAGCCCCGCGGCCAGCCACAGCGGCGGGTGCGGCGGCAGCAAAGGCGCGATCATCGCCGCCAAGTAGAGCACGATCTTCGGGTTCGAAAGGTTGGTGAAAAGCCCTGTGCGGAAGACTTGCTTGACACTACCCAACCGCGATACTGCCTCATCTAGGTTCAACGCCGGCTGTTTGCGCTGCGCCAGGCCCGTGCGAACATTCTGCAGGCCCATCCAGATGAGGAAGCAGCCGCCGATGCCCTGAATGAAGCGGAGCAGCCCCGGGAATGCGGTCAGCAACGCCGCCGCGCCGAACACCGTGAGCGTGCACCAGAAAAGCACGCCGACCTGAGTGCCCGTGACGGCCGCAACCGCATGCTTGCGCGAGCGGGTGGCGTAACGGGTCACCAGTACGATGTCTGGTCCCGGCGCGAGGGCGCCCACCATGTTCATGGCGATGAGGAACGCAAACGCGGACCAGCTCATGAAAGGCGCTCGATCAAATCTTCGCGGCCGAACATGCGGGCAGAATCCAAGGCATTAGGCTGGCCGGCCTGCGGATCGGCACCGGCTGCTAGGAGGGCTTCGATCACCGCATCCTCTTTCTTAAAAATTGCTCCTGCCAGCGGGGATTGATTGCGGTCATTGAGCAGGTTCACGTCCCCGCCTGCGGCAGCTAACTTGGTCACGAGCTCCGCATGGCCGTTGTATGCCGCCAGCATGACGAAGGAATGGCCGTCCTGGTTGACCATGTTCGGGTTCACGCCTTGGGCGATGTACTCCAGCAACGTGACGTCGCCATTGCGTGCGAAATCAAAAAGCTTCGTGGCAAATTCTTGGATGTCTTCCATGCGAAATAGTTTATCGCGCAAGCTCGGCTACTCTACGCACAGCGGCCTCTACCGCAAACTCTTCGTCGCCGCCTTGGCCTTTGACTGCGGCATCGAGCTCGGCCATGAGCACCACTGCCTTGTTCACGGAATCCTCCGACCAGCGGCGCGCCACCGGGTGAGTCAGCTTCACCACGTAAGGAGCAAGGCCGGTTGCCTTGGCCAAAGAGTATTGGTCGCCGCGGGCGGAATAGAGCCTGGCGATTGCGCCTACCTTATTCGCCAGCGCCGCCGAGATGGCAACGGGCGAGGCACCTAATTGGAGAGCGCGCCGGCACGTGGAGACGGCGGCTTCCACGCGCCCGGCTACGGCGGCGTCGGCGATGTCCCAGTTCGCCACCTCAGCCACGCCGACGTAGTAGTTGTGCACGGCCTCGCGGGTGACGTTGCCGTTGGTATCGAAGACCAGCTGGGAAATCGCCGAGGCCAGCTCACGCAGATCGGAGCCCACGCCATCGAGCACGGCCTGGACGACGTCGGGGGTTGGCCGTACCCCGTGCGAGGCGAACTCGCGGGTGGCCCAGGTACCCAGCTCGTTGGGATAGAGCGAGAACACCTCGTGCACCTCGCCTACTTTGCGCAGCTTGGCAACGAGCTCTGGTGGTTTCTTCTTACCTTTGAGAGTTTTGGCCGTCACGCTGTAGATGAGCACCAAGGTCATGCCGGGGCCTGGATCGGCGACGGCCTTAAGGAGGATTTGGGTGAGTTCCTTGCCCACCTTTTCGACGTCGCTGATGACGATGACGCGGTTATCGCCAAACAGGGAGGGGCTGGTCGCCATGGCGATTTCCCCCTCCGAGACCTCAGAAGCCTTGAGGCGGACCACCTCGACTCCCTCCCCGGCCGCCTTCTGGATGGAAAGGCGGGCACGTTCGGTGAGGAATTCGTCGTCGCCGAGGATGAGATGGACCTGATTCATAGGAGCAATTCTAGCGGTAGAAAACTGCGATTCCATCTGCTGTGCGCGTGGGGTAATCGGGCGGCGAATCTTGCGTAACAATGATGCTGCGTGTGCCCGGCGGAATGGGCTCGATGTCTTCCTCGGTGGCCACCACATGTATCGGTTCCTGCGGGGTATCAATGTGCCTCGGCCACAGGAATGCAACCACGCAGGCAAGTGTGAGCAACGGGCGTTTGTAGAGGATGCCCGCCACTATCCAGCCGTAGCCCAGCAACACCAGGAAAGGGCTAGCGTCAACGGTGCTGACCGGCAAGGCCGCGCAGCCGCGGGCGATGGTGTTGATCCACCAGGTAAAAGGCTCGGCTAGGCGCAGTACCCCGGCGCCCAACACGGAAAGCGGGCCCAGCTGCGCGAAGAGGGCTGCCAGCAATCCCAGGATGGTCACGGGAGCAGTCGCGGGAGCAACCAGCACGTTTGCAAGTACCGAGACCACCGATACCTTCCCGGACATCAGAGCGATGATCGGCATCGTCACGAGGTCGGCCGCAATTGCCACGGCGAGCGCGCGGACGAAGATATCCGGCCATCCAATCACCGCCAGGTGGCGATAAAGCAACGGCGAGAGTGCCACGATTCCGGCGGTCGCCGCCACCGACAACGCAAACCCGAAGTTCTTGGCCAACTCGCTGTCTATAAAAAGCAGCACGATGATAGCCAGGCTGAGCCCATGCATCGGCTCCATGCGCGCGGAGTTTAAAACCGCGAGTAGTCCCACCAGGCCCATCACGGCCGCGCGCTGGACGGAAGGCTCAAACCCCACCAAAGCCACGAAGATGCACAATGCGCTTAGCGACGCCGCGACCCGCAGCCGTGGTCCCTTCACCAACAAGGCGGCAGCGCTGCACACGATGGCCACGTTCGAGCCGGATACCGCGCTCAAATGTGACAACCCGGTGTCGATATAAAGCTGCTTTTCTGCCGCAGTCTGCAAGGTGGTATCCCCCAGCACCATGCCCGGCAGCAGGCCTTGTGAGGAAGGGCCAACGCTTATGCTGACCAGCTCGCGGAAGTTCTCTGCCACGTGCGCGGCCAAAGAATCCGGCGGGGTAAGCGAAGTGATGGTGCCATGGTCCACGGTCACTTGGGCCCCGGCTGGAGCGGGTTCGTCGCTAAACACAGGTACCTGAAAGGGATAGCCAGGCACGCGCAGGCGCAGCAGCCAGCCAAAGCGCACCTCGGTGGGCTCAGTTATGACGGTGCCGGTCAGGACGTCGCCAAGCGGGCCCGCGCGGGAAATGCGCACCTTAGTCACGGCGATGGCCAAGGCGCTAAGGCTCGTGGTGAGCACCGCCTGGCCGCGCTGCCAGAACCACAGGACTAGACAGACTAGCGGCACTAAGGAGCACCACGCGCCGTTAAAGCTTAAGAGCGTGGCCAGCCACACCGCACACGCGGCCGGCAGCAGGCGCAGCTGCCTCATAATTGCACCTGGTCTTTGAGCGCCTCGAACTTTGCAGGCCCAATGCCGCTTATCTCCATCAGCTGCTCAATCGAGGTAAAACCGCCGGATTCCTCGCGAAAGCTCAAAATGGACTCCGCCGTGACCTCCCCCACCCCTTTCAGCTCCATCAGCTGCTCCTTGGTGGCTGAGTTCAGGCTGAGCAGACCGCCTTCCTGCGGCTCGCCCGGGGCTGGGGCGGGTGCGGGCAGGCCGACGACGATTTGCTCGCCGTCGCTAAGCCGTTTGGCCAGGTTGAGGTTGAGGAGGTCCACGCTGGGGCGCGGGTGGGCATGATCGAGGGCGTCGGCAATGCGGGCGTCCGGCGCCACCGTGACAAGGCCGGGGTTTTCGACCTCCCCCACCACGGAGACCACCAGGGAGCTCGGTGCAGCGGCGCTGCTCGTAGCCTCGGAAACGGAAACCGCATAAGGATCGTTCCGGCTCGTAATACCCAGCCACGCCAAGACACCCGCAGCAACCAACACCGCGATGGCGCAGGCAAGCCACGGCGGAATGCGCACGCGCGGGCGCGGATAGGTGACGTTGAGCAGGTCCTCTTCCCCGGTGGGGCGCGTTAGTTCCCGAAGGCGATCGCTAATATGCGGCATGCCCTCGACGCTAAAAGGCGGCGCAGTTAATGCGCTAGAGGCAATTTAAAAACCTGTGGATAACTTGTTGTTCGTGTCAACGATTCAGGAGGTTCCTTGCTAAAGACCACCGATACGCCGATGGCGCCGGGGCCGGCATGCACGGCGAGGACCTCGGTGAGTTCTTCGACCATGAAGGAAGAGCCCTTCGGCAGGGCTATCTCGAGCAGTTCGAGCAAGCGCTCGGCGGCCTCCTCGGCGTCGTTGTGCTGCAATGCCACGAAAACGGGCTCATCGTCGGCGCGGGAGGCGATGAGATCGACCAGCTTGGTAAAAGCCTTCGTCTGGGTGCGGGTCTTGCCTACGAGCTCCAGTTTGCCGCCCACGATGGACATGATGGGCTTGGTGGCCAGAAGTGCAGTGGAGAGCATCGCGGTGGTGGTAGAAAGGCGACCGGAGCGGCGCAGTTCCTCCGTGGAGTTGAGGTAAACCCAGGTGCGGCCGCGCTTGATCGTATCCAGCGCCGCCTCGTAGCACTCCTCAAGCGAGGCGCCATCACGCGCCAAGGTCGCCGCAGACATCGCCGCGGCACCAATCACCATGCCCGCCGAGCCGGACTCGACCACCTTGACGGTATCGGGGAACACGCCCGAAGCCGTCACCGCGGCAGACCAGGTGGAAGAAAGTTCCTTGGACAGATGGATGGCCACAATGCCGTCGTCGGTGGAGCGTTCCATTTCGCGACCGTATGCGGCCGCGAGCTCCAGCGCAGTAAGACCCGAGGTAGATTGCTCGCCGTCTGCGTCCATGACGTGCAAATCGATTACTCGAATCTGCAGGTTTTTCACGATGTCTGGCGGCAGCCCCGCGGCGGAATCAGTGACGATGCGGACGGCCACTAGTCACCTGCCCCCATGTTCCAGCCGTCGAAGTACCACTTGGCGCCGTCCACGTTTCCCGCAGTGAACTCGAGGGAGGCCTGCGGATTCGCTGGATCAAAGTCCGGACGGGCGGTCAGCTGGGACCAGTGGGTGTTCTTCAGGCCCGAAAGGATGGAGTACTGCTCGTGGCGCAGGCCCAAAAGGTGGCAGGTCAGCGCTGCAATCGCACCGCCGTGCCCCACCACCAACACGGTGCCCTCGGCCCACGGTTCCGGGTCACGCATCAGCTCGTCGATGACGGGACGCGCACGCTTGGCGACGTCCACCCGCGACTCGCCCTCCGGCGGCGCCCAGGTGGGATCGTGACGCCAGATGGCGCGGGCGCCGGGGTAGTCGCGATCTACTTCCGCCGAGGACATCCCCTGCCACTTGCCCAGGTGCGTCTCGCGCAGGCGGGCGTCGACAGTAGGCTCCAGGCCCAAACGTTCACCAATGACGCCGGCGGTGGCGCGGGCACGGGAAAGATCCGAGCACACGATCGCGGAAATCCCTTGCTCCGCAAGCAGATCTGCTGCCTGCTTGGCCTGTGCAAGCCCCAGCTCGGACAGCTCCGTGTCCAGGTGGCCCTGCATGCGGCCAGTGGCGTTATAAGTGGTCTGACCGTGGCGGATCAGAAGCAGGCGGCGCGACAAGGTTTAGTACTCCTCGTCCTCTTCCGGCTCCGGCTGAGCCAGTGGGATCTCATCGATGGACTCAACTTCGCGCAGGTTAACCTCGTCGGACCACTCGCCCGGACGCTCCGGGGTCTCGATGCCCTCGATCTCCAGGATCGGGCAATCGTGGTAGAGGCGATCGAGGCCATAGAACTCGCGCTGATCGTTGCGCTGGACGTGGATAACGATGTGACCGTAATCCAGCAGTACCCAGCGGTTTTCGCGGTTGCCTTCGCGGCGCTTTGGCTCGTGGCCAAGCTTGGTCAGCTCGTCTTCGATTTCCTCCACGATGGAGGCCACCTGGCGCTCGGTCTCGGCGGATGCCAGCACGAAGATCTCGGTGATAGCAAGCACGTCAGAGACGTCGATAGCCACGATGTTCGTGGCCAGCTTCTCGTCAGCAGCGTGCGCCGCGGTTTCAGCCATCTTGCGGGCTACATCAGTAACGGACATGTGCTTTCCTTCAAATATCTTCCAAATATCTTCGAATACTTTTTAGTTCTGCCAGTTTCGCACGTAAGAGGTGCGTTTGGCTATTTCCGTGAATTCTTTTTCCCAAATTCTATAAAGGCTTATCAGGATTAGGCCCATAAAGATTGTTCTTAGCGATGTATTGGACAACCCCATCCGGCACGAGATACCACACCGGCTCGCCTTCCCCGGCGCGCTTGCGGCAATCGGTGGAAGAAATGGCCATGGCGGGAATTTCGATGAGTTCGATCCCGGTTTGGGATTCCAGCGGCAGCATATCCTTGCTGAGTTCGTAGCCGGGGCGGGTGACGCCGACGAAGTTGGCCATCTCTAGCATGACCTCCCAATCGTGCCAGCTCATGATCGAGGCCAGGGAATCGGCGCCGGTGATGAAGTAGAGCTCGGCATCGGGGAAAAGCTCGCGCAGGTCACGCAGGGTATCGATGGTGTAGGTGGGGCCCTCGCGGTCGATGTCGACGCGGGAGACGGTAAAGCGCGGATTCGAGGCGGTTGCCACCATGGTCATCAGGTAGCGATGCTCGGCTGCGGTGACGTCGCGCCCCTCCTTCTGCCACGGCTGGCCGGTGGGCACGAAGACCACTTGGTCCAGTTGGAAGCGGTAGGCCACCTCACTGGCGGCCACGAGGTGGCCATTGTGGATGGGGTCGAAAGTGCCGCCCATGATTCCAATGCGCTGTGGACTAGTCATGAGTGGAGATTATACGTGCGCTTTCTACCCAGCTTGCAAAGGTATCGGCTACTTTTTCATCGGCGGGCGTGGGCGCCTGGGTGAAATAGGAAGCATGCCGCGAGGCCTTGGTGGATAGAGCCGCGCTTGCCGACGCCACCGAGAGGTCGCAGGCGAAATCGTCCCGCAGGCAGTAGTTCAAGCGCTGCCCCTCGGGCAACACCGCGCTTTCTGGACGCATGTGCGCTGGGGCCAATTCCAGTAGTCCGCCACCGCGGGCTGGGCTGCCGATGACGTTGGGATCGCCCGGCAGGGAAAGTGGATTTCCCAACGTAATGGCTGCATGCAGCCGCGGGAGGGACTTTTCCGCACTCGTGGTGATGATGGCGCCCTGCGAGTACCCAGCCGTTATGTACTTCGGTGCGCAGCCGGTGCTCGCCTCGTAGTCTTGGACCACCTTGGGCGCATTGGCCATGCCGGTTTGCACGCTGTTGATAAAGCCGAACAAGACAGAAGGAATGAGCTCGTAGAGCGGGTGCTGCCCCACGATGAGCGCTAGGCGCTGCACGGTCTGAATCGGGTTGAGGTTCTCGCCGTCTTCTGCCAGCGCCGGCAGGTCCATTTCTGCCGGATAGGCCTTGTCATCCATGGCCAGCACGAAGACGCGGTCCATGGTTCCCGGATGACGCTTTTCTACTAAGTGGAAAAGGCCTGCGAGGTTCGGGCCCTCGTAGCCGTTTGAGGGCGCGGAGTGCTCCGAGTATTGCTGCGGGCCGAAGTACTCGCCGTGGTCCTTGTCCTGGTCAGAGCCTCGTGCGGCGAGCACCACGACGTCGGGGCAGGCGCTCTCCTCAGCTGCTGCATGTGGGGCAACTGCGAAGGCGCTGCCCAGAGCAACTGTGGAGGCAGCCAAGAAGGACAGCGATTGGGAAGGCAGGCCTCGGGAAGAGAGGAAACGAGAAAAAGATAGATGCATGTTTTAAGGTCGAGTTTGACCGCTGCCCTGCAGGATCCACTTTGTGGAGGTCAGCTCCGGCAAAGCCATCGGGCCGCGGGCATGCAGCTTCTGGGTAGAGATACCGATCTCCGCGCCCATGCCATAAACCTCGCCGTCGGTAAAGGCGGTGGAGGCATTGAGCATGACGGCGGCGGCATCGACCTCGTTGGCGAACTTAAGCAGAACATCGGCGTCCTGAGCGGCGATGCCCTCAGTGTGGCCGGTGGTGTACTCGGCGATATGCGCGATGGCGCCAGCGACGCCGTCAACTACCTTGGCGCAGATGTCGTTGCTCAGGAACTCCTCGCGCCATTCCTCGTCGGTTGCTTCCACGGCATTGGCCACGCCGAATTGCTCGAGCTCAGCGACCTCGCCATGGATGACCACGCCCGCCTCCTGAAGGGAGGTGATGACGCGGAGTTTCGCGGCGTCGGCAAGCGCGGCGTCCAGCAGCACGCACTCGGTGGAGTTACAAACCGAAGGGCGGCGGGTCTTGCCGTTTATAACCATGGCGATGGCCTTGTCGAGGTCGGCGCTGGCATCGATGTAGAAGTGGCAGTTGCCGGTGCCGGTCTCAATGGCGGGGACGGTAGCGCCCTCCACCACCGCATTGATGAGGCGAGCAGAACCGCGGGGAATCACGACGTCGACAAGCCCGCGCGCCGTGATGAGATCCTGCACCGAATCGTGGCTCTCGCACGGCAGGAGCTGCACGCCCTCGCGCGGAAGGTCGAAGTGCGCCAGGGTGTCCTGGAGGATCTCCACGAGCTGCTCGTTGGAGTTGCGTGCGGACTTAGATCCGCGCAGCAGCGGAACGTTGCCAGACTTGAGCGCAAGGCCAAAGGCATCCACCGTGACATTCGGGCGGGCCTCATAAACCATGCCCATGACGCCGAGCGGCACGCGCACCTGCTTCATCTGGATGCCGTTGTCCATGGTGTGGCCCCGCAGTACCTCCCCTACTGGGTCCTGCAGGGCGGCGACCTGGCGCAGGCCGCCGGCGATACCTTCGACGCGCGCGGCGTCGAGCGAGAGCCTATCGATTAAAGAATCATTCATCCCGGCCGCGCGGCCAGCGGCGACGTCGCGCTCATTGGCCTCGAGGATCTCAGGGGTGCGGGCCACCAGGTTTTCAGCAGCGCGCAGAAGAATCTCGTTCTTGCGTGGGGTGGAAAGCTGCGCGAACTGCGGCGCAACTTTCTTCGCCTGACGCGCCAGTTTTAGTACTTGGTCTCGTTCTTCATCTCGAGTGAGTTGGCTCATGAGGCTCAAGCTTACCGAAGCTAGCCTCGACAGGACAGACCATGGGCACGCCCTCGTCGTCGATGACTCGAGCGCGGATGCCATAGACCTCACCCAGCAGCTCGGTGTTCAGCACCTCTGCGGGCGTTCCATGGGCACGCACACGGCCGCCGTGAAGAACCACGAGCTCATCGCAATAGCGCGCGGCCAGGTTGAGATCGTGGATAGCCACCAACGCCACCGCCCCGCGGGAGACCTCCTTGCGCAAGGTATCCAGCAGATGCACCTGGTGGCGCAGGTCGAGCGCGGAGGTTGGCTCATCCAGCAGCATGAGATCCGGTTCGCGGGCCAGCATCTGCGCCACGGCGACGAGCTGGCGCTGGCCGCCGGAAAGCTGGTGGACGTAGCGGTGTGCGAGATGCACGATGCCGAGCTTTTCGAGTGCCTGCACCGCCGATTCCAAGGCATTAACTGAGCCACGCTTAGCGGAGATGACCACCGATTCAAAGGCGGTCAGCGAGGCGCTGGTCAAAAGATCCTGCGGCACGTAACCCACGTTGGCGCCACCAGTATCGCAGGTGCCCGAAGTTAGCTTCTGAATGCCGGCGATGGCCTTGACCAAGGTGGACTTGCCCGCCGCGTTGGGGCCGATGAGTCCGACGATGGTGCCGGGTTCAGGCTCGGGCAAGTCAACTCCTTTGAGCACCTCCCGCTTGCCAAAGTTCACGCATGCCTGTTCTACTTTCAGCACTTGATCCTCCTCTTGGTGAAGATGAGCAGCACGAAGAAAGGAACACCAACGAGCGCCGTGATGATGCCGATGGGTACGGCAACGCCGGGGATGATGGTGATGGATACCGCGTGTGCTCCCGCCAGCAGCATCGCGCCCGCCGCCATGGAGGCTGGAGCGAAGAAACGCTGATCCTCGCCCACCAATAGGCGCGCCACGTGTGGGCCAACCAAGCCAATGAAGCCGATGATGCCGGCGAAGGCCACGGCGCTAGCGGCCAGCAAGGAGGCCACGACGAGGGTTAGAACGCGCAGTTTTTGCACGTTGATGCCAAGGGCCGCCGCACGCTCGTCGCCAAGGCGCAGCGCCGTGAGCTTCCACGCGTTGAGCATGGTGAAAGGAATGGCAACCAGCAAGGTGGCCGCGATGATCAGGTTGGACACCCAATTCGCACGCTGCAGGGAGCCCATGGTCCAAAAGACAATCTGCTGCAGGGCTTCAGTCGAGGCGCTGTATTGCATCAGCGAAAGCAGTGCCTGGAACAAGAAAACGAGGGCGATACCCAGCAGAATCATTGACTCCGCACTAGCGCCGCGCCACACCGCCGCACCCGCGACGATGGCCACGGCCACAAGAGCCGACAGCCAAGCGACGGCCGCGAGATTGAACTGCGGATTTCCCAGCACGGTCCAGCCCAGCACGATGGAGGCCGCGCCGCCAAAAGCCGCGGCGGCGGAAATACCCAAGGTGAAAGGCTCGGCCAAAGGGTTATCCAGAATGGTCTGCATATGCGCGCCGGATAGCGCCAGTGCGGCGCCGATGAGCACGGCCATAACCGACGCCGACAGGCGCAGGTTCCACAGGACCGTCCGGGTGGTCTCATCCACCTGGCCCGGTGAGAAAATGCCACGCAGCATCTCCATCGGGGAAAGGTGAATCGGGCCGACCACCGTGGCAATGACGAAGGCTACGAAGGCAGCCAGCACCAGTGCACCGATGATGAGTACCTTGCGGAAGTTATTGCTGCGGTACTCGGCAATTACCTGGTGGGTGTCGGTTTTGGTTTCGGCTTTCTGGTCAGTCTGCAAACTCTCAGAAGAGGTCAAAAGTGCCATTTTTTAGTGCTTGTGTGTGTTCTTGGTAGTGAAGAAAACGCCGCTGTAGTCGATGGGCAGCCACTTGTTGTGGAATTCGGCGAAGTCCTTTTCTGGGTCTAAGTCCTTGAAGGTTTCTGGGTGCATCCACACAGCAAACTGCTCCAAGGCGAAGATGTTAAAAGGCGAATCGTAGAACTGGTGGTAGACAGCGTGGAAGTTGCCTTCCTTTGGGGCCTCAAGCTGCTCGAAGCCCGGGGTCTTTAGCAGGCCTTCGAGGGTCTCCTGCGCCTTTTCTTCCTTGGCCGCGTAACCCATCTCCACGTGCGGCAGGACCTCCGGCTTTTCCGGGTCCTTGGCCCATGCGCCGCCAGTGGCGATGATGTGCTCCGGCTGCTCAGCAAGCACCTTTTCTGCGGTAAGGTCTCCAGACTCTGTGTCCAGCAGGCTATCGCCCAAGTTCTCGCCGCCGGCGGCATTAACCAGGTCACCTAGGTTAGAGTCCTTGACCGTGGAGCAGCAATCCTTCAGGCCCGCCGCGCGCCAGACCAGGGTGCGCGGCTTGTCCCCGGCCTTTTCCGCGCGGGACTTAATGTCATCAACCTTGCTGGTATAGAACTTATTGAACTCTGCGGCCTTGTCCTCGTGACCGAAGAGCTGGCCGAAGACCTCCATGGACTTCGGGGTGTTTTCTAGCGGCTTCTGGCGGAAGTCGGTGAAGACGTACTTCAGGCCGGCCTGGTCCATCTTGTCCAGGAAGCCGGTCTTTTCCGCACCCTCCTTGTGGTCCAGCGTCATGACCACGACGTCTGGCTTTTGCGCGAGCAGGTTTTCCACGGTGACGTCGCCCTTGGCGATGTTGCCGATGGTCGGCAGATCCTTGTACGCCGCATTGGTTTCGGCGAACTTGGACTCGAAGCTCGGAGCCGCCTCATGCAGGTCCTTGCCCAGAGCCACGACGTGCTCGAGCGGATCCTCGCGGTTGAGAATCGAGGTGGCGAAGAGCCCGCGGCCCTCGCCCAGAAGGATACGCTCAGGCTGCTTGTCGAAGGTGACCTCGCGGCCGGCGACGTCAGTGATGGTCACAGCAGTGTCCCCCGCGGCGCCGGTAGAGCCGGTGGACGCGGAGGTGTCTTCGTTGCTGCTGCACGCGCTCAACGCAGTCGCGGATGCGAGCATGGCCAGGGTGGCTGCCGCAATGCGGACGGAGTACTTGGGCACGTTGAAATGGGTCATGAAAGAAAGTCCTTTGCTCACGAACAATAGCCAAGTTAACTTAGGCTTGACTAAATCGAACTAGGATGAGCTTACAATCCGGAACGTGCCCGCGAAAGTGATCCCCCCGGGTTTTATTTAGGTCACTTTAAAGCTGAATAACATCCTCTTAAAGAAACTCACCCCCCAACAGCATGGTTATCCGCGCTGGATGTCACGCGTGGGTATAGCTCAAGCGCGCAGCCACTCCCCCCGCAGACCCCGCGGACTACTGCCCCAGCTCCTTGCGGCGCTCGGCTGCCAGACGTAGGCGCTCGGCCCGGTCTTTGTCATCCTTCTTTTTCAATTCCTCATAAAGTTTTTCGTCGTCGTCGGAGAGCTTGACCGCCTCCCTGACACCCCACGAGGCGATACCTGCAATCGGGAAGACAAGCCAGAAATAGTCCCAGTCGAAGACGAAAAGCCCCAGGAAGAAGAGGATCATCGTCGCTGACCAAATGACGGCATCGATTCGGTGGACTAACCCTCCGCGGCGCTGCAGCCGGTCGAGCTCGGCCTGCGCTTCCGATTCCTTGAACGGGACGACCTCTGCAATTGGATTGTCAGGAAGGTCCTCAAAGAGGGAAGCGATCTCGCCGCGGGTACGCGCAACAGCCGCCTTTCCTGTGCGGTCTTCGAACTCGTTGATGTCGATGAGACCGTTAGCGAAGTGGGTGCTGAGGAGGTCTAGCGCATTGTGGCGTTCCGCGTCTCCCACGCGAATGTCTTTGTTCATGCTTTTACACTTTAATATCCAGCGTTCGGATCCACACGGGTAGGAATTTCCTCGCCAGCCTCAAAGGCTGCGGCCACCTTTGCGGTGTGTGCTCCCAAGTGGCGGCGCACCGAGTTACGGGTATTAGCAATGTGCGGTGTAATGACCACACGTTGGTCCTTCCACAGCGGGTGATCATCCGGGAGCGGCTCCGGATCAGTGACGTCGAGCGCTGCGCCGGCAATCTCGCCAGAGTCCAGCGCTGCCAAAAGATCCTCGGTACTGATGAGTGGGCCACGGCCCACATTGACCACCACCGCATGATTCGGCATTTGGGCAAACACGTCTTTGTTGACCATGTGGTGGGTCTGCGGGGTAAGCGGCGCGATGAGCACAAAGTAGTCGGCCTCAGACCAGACCTTGTCCACCTCGGAGATGGGATAGGTCTCATCCGCGCCTGGAACCGCGTTGCCGGACCGGTTTACGGCGATGATGCGCGGGCCAAAGCCAGAGAGCATCGTGATGAGCCGCTTGCCGATGCCGCCGGCGCCGATGATCGCCACAGTCTTGTCCTCGTGTAGGTAGGACTTGTGATCCTGCACCTCCTCGTAGTTGGAGAAGGTGTCGTTGACATAGCGATGGGCATGCAGCTGCGCAAGCAGCAGCGCGATGGTAGATTCCGCCACGGTGTTATCGAATACGCCAGCGGCGTTGGACCAGATTACGTCGGTCTCCTTCATGACGTCGAGCAGATGGTCTACGCCTGCAGACGGAATCTGCACGAACTTGATGTTCTCCGGCAGTGGCAACGGGAAGTCCGAGCCGTCGCCGTTGTAGATGAGGAAGTCGGCATCGGAAAGCTCCGCGAGCTCATGGCCAGCTCCCCGCAAGGTCTCGATGGATTCTTCCCATTGTTCCGGCAACATGGCGTATTTCATGGTCTTTTCCTGGGGTTTCTCTGGCCTCTAGTGTCTAGATTCGGGAGGCGTAGTTCGACAGGTAGTCGGCGTGGACAACGCTGCGGCGCTGGTATTCCGGCAGCTCCTCCATCTGCTTGCCCAGGATGCCCCGCAGCTCCGCGGAATCAAAACGTACTTCGCCGCGGCCGATGACCTCACCTTCCGGGCCCATGATGTCGATGATTTCCCCACGGGAGAATTCACCGATGGCCTCCGTGATGCCAACCGCCAGGAGCGAATTGCCTCCCTTGGTGACCGCCTGCATGGCGCCAGCGTCCAGGCGCACCGCCCCACCGGTATCGGCGCAGTAGAGCGCCCAGAACTTCCAGGCAGACAACTTGCGCTCCTCGCGGGTGTGGAAGACGGTGCCCACGGAGGCATCGGCAAGAGCAGGGCCAATGTTATCCGTCGACGTCAGCAGCACCGGGATTCCGCCGCGGGTGGCCAGGCGCGCGGCCGAGACCTTCGTGGCCATACCACCGGTGCCGACGTTGCCGGACTCACCGGCCTCGACCCCTTTCAGGTCTTTGCCCGTGCGCACCTCATCGATGAAGCGGGCGTCCGGCTCCGCCGGGTTTTTGTCATAGAGGCCATCGACATCAGAGAACAGGAACAGCGCGTCCGCGCCCATCAGGTTGGCCACCAAGGCGGAGAGCCGGTCATTATCCCCGAAGTGCATCTCCGAGGTCGCCACCGTGTCATTCTCATTGACGATGGGAATGGTGCGCAGCTGGCGCAGCCGGTCGATGGTGCGCTGCGCGTTGCGGGCGCGGTCCCGGTGCCCCGTATCCGAGGCGGTGAGCAGCACCTGGCCCACCGTGCGGTCATAGCGGGCGAAAGACCGGCCCCACTCGTACGCCAGATGCACCTGGCCCACAGACGCCGCGGCCTGCTTGGTGGCCAGATCAGTCGGCCGGCGATTAAGCCCCAGCGGGCCCATGCCAGCGGCCACCGCACCGGAGGAGACCAGGATGACATCGGAGATGCCCATGCGGGCGTGCACCGCGTCCACAATGTGGTCGATGCGCTCCTGGGAGACCAGGAAGTCCTCATCCGTCAGCGACGAAGAACCAATCTTGATGACTACGCGCTTGGCGTGCGCGATGCGCTGGCGCAGCGGCGAATCAAAGCCGGACGCCGTGGGATTTTCATGCAACGGGTCCGGAAAGGGGGTGTCAACCGTGGGCCCGGAATAAGGTTTTTGGGTTAGCGGAAAATCTTGTTGCGAAGACATGGCCGCCCATTGTACTAGCCCTGCCAGCGGTCCCGGTTCGCCTGCTCGCGGGTGACCTTCTCGTCATCGCCAAAGTCATACTCGTCGATGAGGCCACGGCGAGCCTGCGAAGCGCGCTTACGCTCAGCGGCGGAAACACGCTCGGTGCCGCCGAGGCGACCGTCGAAGCCGCGGCCGGCATCCGTGGCACGGCCGCCAGTCATCGGCTCCCACTCGAAGGTGATGCCGCCGATGGTCACCGGACAGCCCTCAACAGCGCCCTGCTTGAACAGCTCATCTTCCACACCGGCCTTGGCCAAGCGGTCAGCGAGGTAGCCGATGGCTTCATCATTTTCGAAGTCGGTTTGCACAATCCAGCGCTCGATCTTGTCGCCCTCCACCACGAAGGCACCGGCAAGCTCGGGATCAGGGCGCACGGTGAAGTCAGCGTGGGAGCCGGACTTACGCTCGCCACGTGGGCGGATGATGGTGTGGTTCTTATCCGCCTTGACCTTCGGCTGTGTGCGACGGTGCTCCTTGACCATCTCAAGCAGCTTGTACTTGAGCGGATCGAGGCCCTTGCGTGCCACCGCAGAAATAATGAAGACGGGCCAACCGTACTTCTCCTCCAGCTCGGGTTTGACGAACTCGGCCAGTTCTTCCGCCTCCCGAATATCCGCCTTGTTCAAGATAATGATGCGTGGGCGCTGCCGCAGATCGCCCAAGCCGGTGTCCTGGTCCAGCAGTTCTTGGTACTTTGCGAGCTCCTCCTCGAGCGCCTCAATATCGGAAAGCGGGTCGCGGCCCGGCTCCAAGGAGGCAACGTCAACGACGTGAGCGAGCACCGCAGTGCGTTCGATGTGGCGCAGGAAGTCCAATCCGAGGCCCTTGCCGTCAGCAGCGCCCGGGATAAGGCCCGGAACGTCGGCCATGGTGAAAGATTCAAAGCCCATGTCCACCACGCCGAGATTCGGCTGCAGGGTGGTAAACGGATAATCACCAATCTTTGGCTTGGCCGCAGAAAGCACGGAAATTAGGGAAGACTTGCCGGCCGATGGGAAACCGACGAGGCCGACATCCGCCATGGATTTAAGCTCCAACACCAGATCACGGGCCTCGCCCGGCTCGCCTTGAAGCGCAAAGCCTGGTGCCTTGCGGGCAGCAGAAGCTAGCGCAGCATTACCAAGGCCGCCAAAGCCGCCTTCAGCGGCTACAAAACGGGTGCCAGGAATCGTGAGATCCGCCAGCATCTCGCCGTCTTCGGAGTAGACCACGGTGCCGGCCGGGACCTCGAGGATGAGATCCTCGCCGCGGGCGCCATTGCGCCAGTCACCAGCACCGTTGTTACCTCGGCCGGACTTCAGGTGCGGACGGTAGTGGAAGTCCATCAAGGTATGCACCTGGGTGGAAACCTCTAGCAGGATGTCTCCTCCGTGGCCGCCATTGCCGCCGTCTGGACCGCCCAGCGGCTTAAACTTTTCACGGTGCACCGAAGAGCATCCGTGGCCTCCGTCGCCGGCCTGCAGGTGAAGAACGACGCGGTCAATAAAACGTGCCATGAAGTTGGTTTCCTCGCACTAACGCTAAGTAGCTGTTTTTCTTACTCTGAGCTGCTCATACTACCATCGGCGGCCGCCTGCTTCCTAGCCTGACGTTCCTCGCGGGCTTGCTTACGTCGGCGGCGACGCCATTCCAGATAGATGATGATAAGCAAAGAGATGGCGATGATGCTAAGCGCGGCAATCATCCACCACGACAGCTTTGGATGCCAGCCCGAATCCTCATCTCCGCCCGCAATGTAGACGCGTTCTGCATGCACGAGCAGACGATCCGTGTTGATGCCGTACGGGGTGCAGGTGATCAGCGTGATCTGATCCTTGTCAGGCTCATAAGTCACCGCATCGTACTTATCAGGTTTGACCACCTCGCGGCCCACGACCTTGTAATGCAGCAACTCGCCCATCACCTCGATGGTGACGATTTCGCCGTCCTTGAGTCGCGGCAAGTTATCAAACATCGACGCGTCCACCATGCCGGTGTGTGCAGAAATAACGGCATTGGTTCCCTTACCTCCCACCGGCAGTGAGGAACCAAACATGTGTCCCGCGCCGTCGTAAAGCACAGCAGGGGCAGTCGTATGCCGCACGGGAAGATCGACGTTAATTGCGGGAATGCGAAGTCGCGCAATCGCGCCCCCGGCCTCTGGGGCATTGAGCGTTTTCATGTAACGCTCAAAGCCCGGTGAAGAAGGATTCGGTGGGAAAGCATGATGACCTTGCTCCGCCAACCAATCGTTGTACTCATGTGCCTGCTGCACGTAGGCCTCTCGCTGGGCCGGCGGGTCGATGCGTTCGATAGCACGCCGATAATCCTCCGCCTGGCGCTGCAGCTGCCAATCGTTGTACTGCGTCGCCACGATTGGGTACAGCAGCACGAGGATGCCCAGGATAACCAGCCACAGCGAGCTTTTCTTCTTGCGTGACTGGTTCTTCTTCGACTTAGTCTTCGCCATCGGTTTCTTCGTCGTTGCGATTACGCAGGTACAAAGCCATACCAATTGCCAGCAGAATGAGGCCGATCAGCAGCGCCCACACCAGGGTCTGACGGCCGGTATCCGGCAGCAGGAAGCCGAGGCCTTCCTTCAGACGCAGAGCACCGTAGCTATCGTCGTCGGAGACGAGGATGTTATTGCCCAGCGCTGTCACAGTAACCTTGCCGCGGTAGTAGAAGTTATCCTTCGTCGACTCCGTGATCTTCACGTCGAAGCTGCAGGTGGTGGATGCCCCTACGGCGAGATCGCCTGGGGCACAAACCTCAGTAGGAATCGCGCCGCCTTCCGGAACCACGTACTCGGATCCATCAGCGGCTACCACAGTGCGGCCAGCCAACTCCGGCTCGGTGAGCTTAAGGTCAGTCAGCGGCAAGGCGCCGTTGTTTTCTACCGTGTAGTTGAAACGCATGGTGGTCGCGTCGTCGGGAAGCACCGCGGTATCGGCCACCTTGCCAGTCACCGCACTGATAGGTGCGCCATCAATCTTCTTGGTGATGTTGACCCCAGGGAAGGTATTGATACCGGTCAGTTCCCACTTGCTGCCCGAAGTGGACATATCGCTGGCCTTCGCTACCGGCAGGATATCGAAGGACCACTCGCCAGAAGTCACCGTGTGGGTAGTCGGATCGATGGAGTTATTCGCCTTCACATTACCCAGGCGCGGTCCGGTCTCACCCACAGAGACAACCGGAGACGCAGAACCTTCATTCATGACCTCGCCGATGGTGCAGTTCTGATCAACTTCGATGTCACTCAACGTATGCGACTGGCCAGACTTCAAAGTGAATGTCTCACCACAGCTCGAGGAGAACTCGAAGGTCCGCCCCTCTCCTGCCGCGCCGACAGATTGCTTAGTGAAGGTGACCTCAACGCTATCGCGCGGATGCATCGCCTCACCGGCGATGGTCAACACCGGAGCACCCGTCTCAGAGCGCAGCGCGCTATCCAGCCTAAAATCGTAGGTGTACTTCTTCATGTCACTGGTGACTTTGTCGAGTGGAATATCTGCAGGCTTTACATCCGGGTTATCGGCTGCGGCGCCCTCCTTCGTCCACGTCGCGAAAGTCATGTACGGAGAACGCGTGCCCGCGGTCACTTCTAGCTGCACGCGCTCGCGCAGGGCCGAGGAACCACTTGCATCCAAGGTGCAGTCATAGCCCACCGGCAGGTTCACAACCTTGCCACCCGAAGGTGCACTGGCGTCAGCCACCGTCGCACTCGAGTTAGCTCTATTGACGTCGAAGCTCAACGTTTGGCTATCAAAGCCCGGAGCAGTACAGCTGACCTTATAGTCATAGCTATTGTTGCTCAGACCACCGAGGTAGCCATCCTGCAGCGCCGCGAAGGACACGGGGACGGTGCGGCGCGTGTAGGTGTTGGTGAAGTCATAGGAAACCGCCGGTTGGCCCTCTTCACCGACGCGCTTGTCGACCTCACGTGGGTCCTGCTTCCACTCCAAAGCTTCTGGTGTGGCAGAAGGAGCGAGCTCCGTGAAGGTACACCACGCACCGGAAGGAACCTCAACCTCGTCCGAGGTGAAGGTCAACGTGCCATCCGGGAAGGCATTGGTATCGCCCGCATTCAAACTGGTAGGCAGCCCCACGTTAGAGATGGAATAACCCACGCCCTGGCACTGGTAGTCGAAGCGGAACTCTGGGTTGGCCTCGCGCAGCACCTGAAGGTCGTCCGCATTGGCGACGATCTTCTTACTCATCTTGATGGGCGACTTCACGAATTCATAGAAGTTGACCAGTTCGACCTTGTTGCCCAGGCCTCCATCGGAGATGTCGTCCTCAATCATGAACTTCTGCGAGGTGGTCTCACCATCTGCGAGATCGGTATCCGTGTAGGTCATGCCCTCGTCGCGCTGCAGACGCCACTCCACCTTGCTTGGACGCATGTGCGTTTCCAGTTCCGTGCCATCCGGCGCGGTCTGAGTCAAGTTGAGCTGACCGAACTTGTCACCGGTCAGTTCGCATTCCGCGCCGACCGGGATATCAGCAAAACTGGTAGAGCCAGGTCCCTGAATGGTGCTGTTGACCGGGAAAGTTCCCAGCTTGCCCGAACCATCGATAGGCCCTTCTGGGTCACGGCAGACCAATGCAAAGTTGTGGGTATAGAACTGGTCTTTCCAGTTTGCGCCATAGGCTGCCTGGACGTCGACTGGCGTGTTAGCAACCTTGTCCAGGTTCACCTCTGCCAGCTGACGGGTATAGGTATTGACCAACTTCACGTCTTGGTTGCCTCTGACGTCGAAGTTCAGGGAGCGATCGCCTGAAGCGTCCCCGACTTTTACTTCCTGGGTGAAAGTGATGCCCTCGGCAGCAGTGGTCTCACCTTCTGCCGCAACGCACTCGGAACCGTCCGGAATGTTATCAAAGCTCAAGGACTGGCTAGCCGCATCATCAGATTGCGGGGAGCTGACCTTACCGGAGACAGTGATGACGCTGCCGCCACCGGGTGGCGTGCACTTCATCGTGAAATCGAATTGACGGTTGTACTTGACGTCCTTGCGGGCCTGGGAGAAGTAAGCCTCATTGGCAAAGTCGACCTGCTTGGTCACAGCCACGGTGACATCTTGGTAGTCGTAGGTGTGGGTTACCTGTGCAATGGTGGAATCGCCGACGATGAACTCACCAGAAACGATGCGAGCTTCGTCGTTGAAGGTCTGAGACTCGCCATCGACTGAAATGTTGGAATCACGGTCGATGGCGTAGCCATTGCGTTTGCCGTCTTCACGGTTGCTGTCGGATTCGACCAATTGGCACGTGCTTCCCGACGTCACGACGGTGGCTGGCACGGTCTCCTTCGGGTTATCGGGCCCCAGGGTGATAGTGGCGTACTGGCCTAGGTCCAAGGGGCTGCCGTCGTCGGCGGTACAGGTCAATTCGTAGTCGACGTCGCGGAAGAACTCGTCGACGCCTGCCTCAGACTGGGTAATGGTGATGCCCTTACCGGCGGGTTCGAAGGTATTGGTCAGGCTAACGGATTCAGAGTCAGAATCGACTGTAAAAGTCTGCTCCTTGGCGTCGGTTGACCACAGAACGCCGTTGCCAGTCGAAGGAGTGGTTTCAGAGAACGTACATTCATTGCCATAGGGCACGCCCATCGCACCGTCGCGGTCATTAACCAGCCCCGCAATCGTGGGATCGGAGACCTCGGCGACGAGACGTTCGGTCTGCCCATCGGCTAAACGGACAGTACCAGTGAGGTCGACAGGAACATAGCTATCGCTCGTCGTCTCTACCGTGCGGGTACCACAGCGGAAGGAAAGCTCGTAGTCAGCAGGCAGGTTAGCGCCGTTGACGGAATTGTTAACGAGCTTGGTCAAATCGACCGTGCCCGTTTTATTGAAGTAGTGGTTCGACACAGAAACGCGGTTCTGGTTGGTATCCCTGGATTTGTTCACGGTCAAAACCGGGGTGGTCTTTGCTTCCTCATTGTTGAGGGTGGTCACCACGTCAGAAGAATTGGACGCGGAGACCGTGGTGCGGTCAAGCGTGACGTTCTGCTGCGAGGGGCTACCGGATTCGTAGACGTAGCAGTCTGCACCGACGCGCACGCCCTCGATCTTGACCGGATTGGCGGTGTCAGTGGTGATGTTCATGTCGCCTTCGAGGTTGTAGGCGGCATCGTTTGGGTCGGTGCAGCGATAGTGCACCGGGAAGGTGGTACCCGCGTCCAACAAGCTGCTGCCTGGTCCACGCAACTGCTTGATCACACGGACGTCGCGGGTCTTGTAAGAGTAGTGCGCCTCGATACGAATATCGGACACAGTCGGGGTTCCACCTTGCGGATAATCCTTCAGGCGGATGGTGTAGGTGCCATCGGAGTTGGCTTGAATTTGCTGGCCATCAACCCAGACATCGCGGCCGTCGAAGCTAATGCGCTCGGCCTCGGAATCGGAAAGGCCAGACAGTGGCTTGAGCACGCAATCGCGCTCGACTGGGACATTGTTAAAGCTCGTATCGCCGGCGATTTCATCCCCAGTGCCCGTGGCCTGGATCGTGGATTGCTGACTGTAATTGGTGGTCAAACAACGTAGCGAGAAAGAATAATCGCGCGGGCTGCCGAGCTCGTTGACGGGTTCGCCGGTGATGGTCTTTGAGATGTTGACGGTGCCGGGACGGTAGTCATAGTTGTTGTTTGCCTCGATGTCATTCGAGTGATCGGCGGCGTTGACACCGGATTTCAGGGTGACAGTACCAACGGGCACGGCGTCGGTGTTCTGGGAGGTGCCGTTGCCCTTCCAGGTCAGGGTCAGTTCCTTACCTGGACGGGCAGGCGGAGCACCATCAGCAAACTTCTCCGTCAAGGTACAAGTCGCGCCGGCTGGCAGACCTTCAACGGTGTAATCATCACCAGCGGCGAGATCACGAGAATCCTCCAGCTTCATCGTGGGGTAAGCATCGGAGTAGCCGGCCGGGGCGGCGCAGCGGTAGCCCAAGTTGAACTTGCGCGACTGCACCTCGTCGAAGCCGGCCGCGGTACCGGTGACCGTCTTTCGTAGGGTCAGCGAGGAGAATTGGTACTTTGGCTTCCACGTGACGGTACAGGACATGGGAACCGAGTACTTGTTTTGGTAGACCACCTCGGAGGTACCTGCCGCGGCATTGTTGTTGAGCTGGAATCCCGAGGGCACGGAGCCTTCTTTGATGGTGTAATCCGTGGTACCGAGGGTGCAACGCCACGTCGGCGTATAGCGGGCCAGCGCCTTGCTCTTTTCCGTGCCGGTGGCAGCAGACTTGAACACCATGGAATCGGCAGCGACGTTGCCGTTCACATCGGGGGACATGCGGCGCAGCGCCTGGGTGTAGGTGTTCGCGCCTTGCCACGGAACCTTGGTGTCGGTGCTGCCATAGCGGGTGGCCATGGAGAAATCGAACTTGGTCTCTTGACCCGTGATGGTCTTTTCCATCGTGGTATCCGGCTGGACGACGTCGCCGGTCATGCGGCCCATGTTGAGGGCTAGTGCAACGCCTTGGAAGTTGTTGCGAGTAAAGAAGCCGACGTCGAGGCTCGTCAGGCCATCGCCGCCCACGATGTAAGAGCCGGCCTTGCCGGTGTTGATGGAGAATTCCTTGCACACGAAGTCTTTCGGCGTGTTATCGCCGCGATTGTAGTAATCCTCGATGCCGGGGCCGAAGACGTTGCTGGAATTGTTATTGGGATCGCACGCGGAGCGATAACCGCTCGGAGTGAAACGCTTGTACGGAAAAATGGTCTGCCCCGTCTCGGGGGCATCGATGGTCAAGTTTTCCGTAAATAATGACCAACCACGAGTGTCCTGTGCATCGACGATTGAGGTGCGGTAATTGCTCACGTATTGGCCGGTGAACTTATCCTTGACCTTGATGTTGCGAAAGCGCAGGGTGGCCTGCTGCGATGCGGCCGTAATTCCGGTGCCTATACCCCACACCACGCTCGGCTGGATGGCCTCCTGACCAGAACGCGGGACAAAGTAGTCGGTGTCGTTTACATTGCGGCCAAAGACGCCGTCACCCACCGGACCGGAATACGTCTGCAGCTTGGAAGGATCAGTGTTTAGGTCGTAGCCGCGTTCGTCTTTTGTCTCGTACATGACGTCGAAAGTCAGCTCGTAGCGGCCGAGATCCTTCTTCACGGGCTTCGGGTAGGTGGTGACCGAGTTATTGAGATCCGACATGTCGATCCAGCACAGCTGGTCCGCATAGTTGGCGGCCTCACCGGTGCCACTGCGGAAACCGCACTGCTTGTACGTCGCCTCGTTCGTGGCCCAGCCCTTGCTGGTCTGTGCCTCGGCTTCGGGCGTCACCAAGTTATTCAGCGGCGAAGAGGGCGCGACGACTAGCATTAGCGTCACGAACGCCACCAATAATGCGGCGAAAAGGCGCCGAGTCTTGGTGTTAACCGTCATAAATGCTCCTGCGGAAAAGATTGTGTGTGAGGAATGAAATAGGTTGGCCGGGCGTACCCTCATACGCGACCATCTCCTTCATCGTCATCGTCATCCTCGTCGCGCCTGCGAACGAGAATAAAGCCCAGCACCAATGCGGTAATCGCAGCGAGCACGATGCCGATCACGCTGGCGCCGGTGCTTGCGAGGTTGTCGGCAATCTTGCCGGCAATACGCTTTGCTTGCTCGCCGACGCCGTTACCCTTGCTGTCATTGCCAGCATCGTCGACTACCCCACTGCTCGGAGAATCGGGATGCCCATGAGTCTCGGAACCCGGCTGGGTTTTTCCATCGCGATCGTCATCGTTGTCATCGATCGGATGATTTTTGCCTACAACGACGACTTTCGCTGGAGTGGACTGGATAGTGGCAGGCTGATCGCCACGGCACTGTTCAGCTGCAGCAAGAACAACGCGCTCAGTTACTTGACGGCCGTTAGCATCGGAATACGCCAAGGTCGAAACACTAGGACTTAGGTTTGGTAGGCAGTAGCCGTCGGGGCTAAAGCGCGCAATGTTGGTGATGACATCGCCAACAGCTTCAGAAGAGCGCACTTCTGCTTCCAAGTGAATTTCCACACGGGTCTCCGGATTGCCAAGCCGTGCCTTCGCCAGAATGTCTAGTCCAGACTGTTCCATCACGATTTCAACGGAGTTACCGTCAAGGATAGTGCGAAAATCGCGCCCGTCCTCCAAAGTTTGCGAGCCATTGAGGTTGCTCACGGTAATGGACTTTAGCCGCCGAAACGCAAGACGCGGATCCAGCTCATCGAGCACGACAAACTGGTGGAGCTTTCCTTGGGCGTCGCAAGGCGGTAGCGACGTCTTGATGCGATAGTCCAGCACAGCTCCAACCTCGACTGATCGAGCGTCCACTGTTTTATCGACAATCACCGGATGCGCTTTGGCACTGATTTCAGCCTGCACGTCATTCTTTACGGGGACGAGGAAAGGGCTTGCCACATCCTCGTAGGAATTGTCGGTGCGTTGGGGCCGCTCGGTTACCTGGTACACGCCCTCTGATAAGCCTGTAAACGTTGCAGTACCGGTCTCATCAGTAGTTGCAACAATTTCAGGCCCGAGCTCCATGCCAGGCTTCGAAGTCAACAAGGCAGGATTATCCTGAACCATCTGCCCGAGTTCTTCTGGGCTTGCCAAGGGCAGCCCAAGAAGCTGACGGACGACGAAGACAGCACCAACGTTGGAGTTGATGCCTTTGGGGTCAGCGCTCTTGTGAACTGACAAACTACCAGTGCTTGCCGAATGCGCTGGCGCCGGCGAGACAGCGACGATCAAGGCGCACGCAAAGAACAGGCCAACGGCCAAGCGCATCAATGCCTCACATCGCCCTCTGGTAGTCACGTTAGGATTCCTCTAATTCTTTTTCTTTTTCTTTCGCTTACGCCCTGCCAGGAACCACCACAGCAGGTAGAGCAGTACCAATGCCGCAATGACAATGGCTGCGATCATCCATGGCTGCCACGGCGAGTGGTAGCTCTGGTCAAGCTCAGCGGGTAGCTCGGTACGCTCGCCGCGGACCAGCAAGCGATGGCTGTTGATGCCGTACGGAGTACACGTCACCAAGGTCAATAAGTCGCGGCCTTCTTCGGCACGTAAGGCCTCCACTTGATCGGGAAGAACCGTCTCAATCTGGTCCACCTTGTAGACCATGGTCTTACCCATGACCTCAACCGTGAAGACATCCCCCACTTTGATGTGGGTGAGGTTGTCGAACATGGTCAGGGTGGCAAGGCCGGTGTGACCGGTAAGAACCGCGTGGTTTCCTTCCCCACCAACGGGAAGCGCCGTGCCGTAGAGGTGGCCCACGCCATGCGCGAGAACATCAGTCGACGTTCCGTGATAGACGGGCAAGTCGATGCCCACTGATGGAACGCGAACACGCGCCATTGCACCAATCTGGTGCAGCGTGTCGAGGTAGCGCTGGTAATCCGGTGAGGAGGTATCAACTCCATTGACCCATGGGTCGGGAGCGCCCACCTCTGGCAGCTGGGCGTTATAAGCCTGCGCCTCGGCGAAAGCTGCCTCGCGCTCTCGCTCGGACAGCTTGTCGACGCCGCGCGAATAGTTCTCCGCGATGCGGTGCTGCTCCACATTTTTGTAGTGGGTCAGCACCACGGGGCTGAGAAACACGAGCATCGCCAAGACGAGGTAGATAACCCCGCGTGGATTACGCCTGCGCTTTCCCTTCACATGGCCTCCTTAGGCCTGGGCGCGGTTGTCCTTATAAGAGGTGTACAGACCACGAGCCAGCAGGAGCAGGCCGACGAGGAATACCAACAGGATTCCCCATGCACCGGTTGCCGGCAGCTGGTTGATGATGTTGTTCTTCTGGTTCTCAACGCTGACTGCCAGGGTGCGTGCATTGACGTCGATGGTCACGTGCTGCGGCTCTGGGTTGCGGACGTAGCCTTCCGGTGCCTTGGTCTCCAGCACGCAGTAGTCATTGTTGGTGGTGCCGGTGTTTGCAGCGAAGGAGTTGATTGGAACGCCGTAGCCCTGTGCCGTGGAGGAACGGTTGTCACCGCCGGAGGTGGTGAGCTTGGTGGATGGGCTACCGGTCTCGGTGGTAGCAACGTTCAATGCTTTACCCAGCAGCTCGTACTTGGTGGAGTCCTGGTCGGAGACCTTGCACTGGTACAGCTCGAACTCCGCACCTGCTAGCGGGTCAGTGCCGTTGGTGGAGGTCTTGGTGATGGTCAGGTTACCGAAGGTCGTCGAGGTGGGGTTATCTTCGGTCTTATCCGGAGTGCTCGGGTCATCGCCGTTGGTATCAACGGTGGCGTTGTTCGGCAGCTCGATGGTTGCCTTGTTGGTGATCTGGCCAGTATCAGCCGGAATGGAAACGATGGTGGCATCAAAGCCGGCCACAACCTTTAGGGTCGGGTCGGACTTACGAGCTTCCTGCAGCTTGCCGCGGCCATCCTGGGTGAATTCGATACGCAGGGTGTTATTAGCGGTATCGACCTTGTAATCAGCGTCCTTCGTCAAAGTTGGAGCATTTGCACCCTGTGCCTCGACGGTGATGCCGTCAGCCTTGAGTTTGAGGCTTTGATTCAGCGGGTCAACGATGTTGAAACGGGTCAACTCACCAGCCGGAACCGGCGCATTGATGGTGTAGTGCAGATCAGAACCGATGGTGGCGTTGGTGTCATCGACCTGCTTGGAAGGGTTAACCTGCTGGTTCTTCGGGCTCACCGTCTGGGTATAAGACCACTTACCATCCTCCGAGTGCGGCAGCGCTACCAGGAACGGAGCTGCAGCGGTGTAGTTACCGCTCTGCACCTCTGTGATCTTGTAGAGGCCAACCTTGAACGCCGGAGTTTTAGCAGTGGTCATTGAAGCGGTGCCCTGATCGTTGGTCTCAATGGTGCCCACTTCAGTGACATCGGTGGCAGTCGCAGCGGTGAGATCAGCAGCGGCTGCCCAACCTTCCTGGGTGGTCAGGTCTACGTTATTGACCTTTTCCACCTTGAAAGTGATGCCGCCGAGGGCGGTGGTGTTATCGAGTGAGCCAGGGTCACCCAGACGCTTGTTGATGATGAGCTCGATATCGTGGTTTGCATCAACGAGATCGGCATCGGCCGCAGCCCCCGGGGTCGCCTCAGCGCCGGCCTCGGAGGTGGTCTGTGCAAGTGCGGGAGCGGCAAATCCAGCGCCCGCGACGGAAACGGTGCTTGCAGCAATAACCGCTGCCAAGCGCATAGAGAACTTAGACATAGGGAATCCTATTCCCCCATCAAACTGGGGCATCGAGGGCGTTAACATTAGCGCCCGCTGAATATTTAGCAGTTCAATCCTAGTAAATCGTTCGTAGCCCCACAAACTATGAAATCATCTTTACCCGCACTATTCGGCCACAAAACCACACAATCGCCACCCATAACGCAGCAAAACCCAGCTCTTTTACCCCCGTTTTCACCCTTTCCCACCCATATGATGAACATACGAGGAGAATTAATACATCGAATCTTTTCTTATTTAGTTAATAGTTTCTGTAAAGTCAGACAATTTCCTGAAAAAGAGGGCGTAAATACAAAAACGAAAAAGGTCTGACTCCGAAAATCGGAATCAGACCTTTTTACGTTATTAACTAGGCAGAAGCCTCAACTGCAGCCTGCTCAGCCGGAACGATGTTCACGATGCGGCGGTTGCGCTTGATAGCGAACTCAACAGCGCCTGCCTCGAGTGCGAACAGGGTATCGTCGCCGCCGCGACCAACGTTCTCACCTGGGTGGAACTTGGTGCCGCGCTGACGCACGATGATCTCGCCGGCCTTAACCTGCTGACCACCGAAGCGCTTGACGCCGAGACGCTTGGACTCAGAGTCGCGACCGTTGCTGGAGCTGGAAGCACCCTTCTTGTGTGCCATGTGGTTTTCCCTCCTTCAGGGATTTCTCGAGCCGGTTAAGGCTTACTTGATACCGGTTACCTTCAGAACGGTCAGCGGCTGACGGTGGCCCTGACGCTTCTTGTAGCCAGTCTTGTTCTTGTACTTCAAGATGTCGATCTTCGGGCCCTTGCCCTGCTCGACGATCTCAGCAGAGACGGAGACCTTCTCCAGGTCAGCAGCCTTAGCCTTAACGGTTGCGCCATCGACGAGCAGAACCGGGGTGAGAGCTACGGACGTACCCGGCTCACCCTCGATCTTCTCGACCTTGACGAGGTCACCTTCAGCAACCTTGTACTGCTTTCCGCCGGTCTTGACGATCGCGTACATAGAGGGTTACCCCTTATCTAAACTCGGCTCAGAAGCGGCAGGGTGAGCCACTTCTGAATGGACAATTACTTATTGCGTTTATCCCTGGCGCTATGCGTGGCGCCCGCGCAAAACAACGACTCGGCCGATGCAGCGCATTCATGGTCTAAACAGCGACTGTCAAAGACTACCCCGTCACGGGCAGAAAATACAAACTGCGTATTTTCTCTCCCGCGTGGCGAAGGCCTACTTTGCGCTGCGCCGTGCTACGCGACGCCGTCCGCGCCCACTGCCGCCCTTGCCAGAAGCACGCCCCTTTTCCCGCTCAGCCTGGCGATTTTCGCTCTGCTTAGCCGGATTTTCCTGAGTGTTTTCTGCTGCTGGCTGCGCGGACTTACGAGCCACCGCCTTGCGGACGGCCCGCTTGCGGCCACGGCGAATGACCTTGGTTTCGGTAGCTGCAGGCTCTCCTGCTTCTTCTGCCTCGGGCTCTACCACGGGGGCATCCTTTGGTTTGGCAGCACTCTGGCGAACAACGCGGCGACGACCACGCACTCGCTTTAGCGCAGCCTTCGGCTTGCGCTCCACCTTTTCCTCGGCGGGCGCTTCCTTTTCAGCCGGAGCCAGGAAGTCCTGCGGCTGCGGGCGGTGGTCGGAACGCGAGTTGCCACGGGTGCGGCGCTTACGACGCGGCGAAGCCTCGAACTCTGCAACGGCTTCCTCGTAGGTCTGCTGCTTATCGCTTTCCTGCTGCTTCGGAGCATTCGAACGCACGCTACGACGACGGCCGCGTCCGCTCTTGCGTTTATCATGGCGTGGCTGCTCTTCTTCGTCGGCAACGTACGAGCTGAACTCTGCGACGTCGTCAAGCTCTGCGGCGTTTTCCGCAGCAGCATAACCGATGCTTGCGATGTCTTCTGCAGAAGTACCAGCGTCCTGAGGCTTCCTTTCCTCACGCTGGACGCGGCGACTACGACGGTTACGGCGCTTCTTATTGCCCTTCTGCTCGTCCTGCTCCTCCTCGCCCACGACGATGCCAGCTACGAGTTCCTCGATGGAGGTCTTCTTTTCCCCCTGTTGCTCTTGGTCCTGCTCATCCTCGTGGCGGTGCATGGCAACGGCAGCCGGATGCTGCTGCGGATCATGTTCGGGGTGACGGCGTTCGCGACGCTGGCGGCGTCCCTTGTGCTCGTGACTGCCGTGAGTATCCTGCTCTTCTTCCACTGGGTACTCGTGGATGATGATGCCGCGGCCATGGCAGGTCTCGCACTCGGTGGAGAAAGTCTCCACCAAGCCGGTGCCCAGGCGCTTACGGGTCATCTGTACCAGACCCAACGACGTGACCTCAGAAACCTGGTGGCGCGTGCGGTCACGACCCAAGGCCTCCTTGAGGCGGCGCAGAACCAGCTCCTGGTTCTCCGGCAGAACCATGTCGATGAAGTCCACGACAATCATGCCGCCCAAATCACGCAGACGCATCTGGCGCACGATTTCCTCGGCAGCCTCAAGATTGTTACGGGTGACCGTCTCCTCCAGGTTGCCGCCGGAACCGGTGAACTTGCCGGTGTTGACGTCAATCACGGTCATGGCCTCAGTGCGGTCAATGACCAAGGTGCCGCCGGAAGGCAGCCATACCTTACGGCTGAGCGCCTTATGCAGCTGCTCATCGATGCGGTAGGTAGCAAAGGCGTCTTCCCCGCCGTTGCTGCGTGCGTCGTACTTCTCCACGCGGTCAGCGAGATCGGGCGCCATGGACTCTACATAGGCGCTGACGGTGTTGAAGGAACGCTTGCCGTCAACGATGAGCTTGGTGAAGTCCTCGTTGAAAAGGTCTCGGACGACCTTAACCAGAAGATCTGGCTCTTCATACATGGTCACCGGCTTGGCACCCTTGGTGGACTTCTCGTGCTCAGCGCGGCGAGTGATGTCCTCCCACAGGTCATGGAGGCGATTGACGTCGGTGGAAATGGCCTCTTCGGAGACGTTCTCGGCTGCGGTGCGGATGATTGCGCCGCCGTCGCCAGGCACAACGCGCTCCAAAATGGATTTCAAGCGCTTGCGCTCCGGAACAGGCAGCTTGCGGGAAATACCCGCACTGCGGCCACCTGGGACATAGACCAGGTAACGGCCGGCCAAGGAAATCTGGGTGGTCAGACGCGCGCCCTTGTGACCGATTGGGTCCTTAGCCACCTGGACCAGGACCTGGTCACCGGACTTGAGCGCATTTTCGATCTTGCGTCCGCGGCCGCCCAGGCCAGCAGAACGCCAATCCACTTCACCAGCATAAAGCACGCCGTTGCGGCCCTGTCCGATGTCGATGAAGGCAGCCTCCATCGAAGGCAGGACGTTTTGCACACGGCCCAAGTAGATATTGCCGATGAGCGAGGCCTGGGCCTCAGTGGTGACGAAGTGCTCTACAAGGAGATCGTCTTCGAGGACGCCAACCTGCGTGATGATGCCGGCGCCATCGGCGCGCTCCTTGTCGCGCACGACCATGGTGCGCTCGACGGATTCCCGACGCGCCAGGAATTCCGCCTGGGAGACGATGTGCTGACGCTCTCGGCCCTTCTCACGCAGCTCGGCACGACGACGGCGCTGCGCTTCGATGCGAGTGGAACCCTTGATTGCTTTGGGCTCCTCGATGGTCTCGGTCTCGTGCTCATGCTCCTGTGCCCCACGGCCACGGGACGTACCACGGCTACCGCGTCGGCGACCACCGCTGCGAGCTTCCTCGGAGGTCTCCTCCGTCTCACGCGGCTGCGGCTTTTCCAGCTTCGGCGCCATGAAGATAGGAGCGAAGTCGTAGACCTCTGGCTCGTCCTGCGGCATCGGCGTAACGACGGGCGCATACTCGTCTTCGTCGAATTCATCGCCGGCTTCAACTAGCGCCTCATGCAGCTTCTCGACGTCGACGGTGCCCGTGTCCGCATGCTCAGCTTCTTCAGGCTGCGCGGTGTCTTCCACGGCCTCAGCGGTTTCGGCGAGCTCGGCCTCGATCTTTTCCTCAATCTGGGAAATCTCGTTGGCGACGTTCTTGCGCACGCGGTCGCGCAGCTTGGCATCGTCCTGCTCGTCTTTGACCTCAGCAGGCTCGGCGGCAGCCTTCTTCTTTTTAGCCTTCTTGTTTTCTTGCTTGTTTTCTTGGGCCTCGCCATCGCCTGCCTTGGCGATGATGGCATCGAGGACTTGGCCTACTTCTTCCCGCGTGAGGGAAGATTGCGCGGCCTTTTTCAGGCCCAGCTCGGCGTATTCAGCAACGAGCTCTTTGGAGCTAAGCCCCAGCTGCTTTGCCACCGTATACAGGCGGGTCTTTTCTGCAAAAGCTTCGCGGTCAATCTTTGCGGCGAAAGCTGCTGCAGCAGCATATGAGTTTTCAGTTTTCGTATTCTTTGCAGTCTTCGTAGTCTTCTTAGTCGCCATCTGGTGACCTTCTCCTGACAAAATCAGCGGCACAATCCCCGGGCGCAGGCAACATAATCAGCACCTTTTGACTGACACAGGCTTTCTGCAGCCACACGAGGGGGCCGGAATGTATGGTGCGGTATGAAATTTTCTGCTTCCCATTGTGGCACAGGACGTCGGCAAGCTGTGCTTTAGCCAAACCAAGCCCCACGAGATATAAGCCACCTGTGGCAAGATGTCGGACATGGAAGCGCCTGAGGAGAAAAAAGAACTCGCAATTCCTGAGCACGCACCGCGCACGGTGGCACAGGCTCGGGCCCGTAACGAGATTTCGATGCGCGATATTTTTATCGGCTCGATTCCGCTTTCCCTCGCGTTTGCTTTATCCAATCCAGATCTGGGGCACTATTCAGGCCAGTACGTGTTGGTGGGCATTTGCATCGTGCTTAGTGTGCTGGCGGGCATCAACATTCTGCGCAAAAAGCCTAAGATGATTCAGGCCGTGCGCGAGGAGCATAAGTCGGGCGACTACTCTTCCTTGGCCTATATCGGTCCCTTCCTGCCGGTGGTGGGTGCGCCAATTCTGTGGCTGGCCGATGACTTCGGCCTCGTCCCAGATGCCACTATCTCACCTATCGTGCTAACTGTCTGCAAGGCTATCTACATGGTGCCAGCGTTCACGCTTGGCGGTTGGGCCTCATTTACGGGCCCGTACCGTACGGGGCGGCGGCGCATCCGCAAGACGCTGGAACATTCTTCGATCGAGGGAATCACCGAGACGACCTTGCAGGCTGTAACCGACTACGCCGATATTGTCTCAGCGCTGGTGGCAGCCGGTGCTGTGGAAGGCAATATCGTGAGCGTCAAGCAGTTGGGTTACATCACCGGGCAGGAGGAAGGCCTCGAAAAGCGAGTGCTGGAGCTGGAAAAGACCGGCGTGGTGAAGCTGCGCGGTGTGCGTCATTCCGATAACACTCGCACGTGGGATGTCACGCTGACCGAGTTGGGTGTGCGGAGCATGTATGAGGCGCGGAGGCGTTAGCTGAGGGCTTGGGCCGCACATTTTGCCAAATAGTGCGCTGAAACGGGGTGGTTTTGGCGGCATATTTGGCAAATTGTGCAGGCGCGGTGCAGATACGGCGCCAAAGCGGTGCAGACACGGCGCCAGCGAAGAAGAAGGGGACGCCAAGCACGAAGAAAGCCCGCACTCGCCAAGCGAATGCGGGCTAAAAAGCTAGATGCTTTTACAGGTTCGGGAACCAGATGGAGATCTCGCGCTCAGCGGACTCTGGGGAGTCAGAGCCGTGAACAACGTTCTCGCCGACGGTCAGAGCAAAGTCGCCGCGGATGGTGCCCGGGGTGGCCTTGGAAACTGGGTCGGTGCCGCCAGCCAGCTGGCGCCATGCCTCGATAGCGCGCTCGCCCTCAACAACGCCAGCAACCAGCGGTGCGGAGGTGATGAACTCAACGAGGTCACCGAAGAATGGCTTGTCCTCGTGCTCTGCGTAGTGCTTCTTAGCGGTAGCCTCGTCTGCAACGCGCAGATCCATAGCAACCAGCTTCAGGCCCTTGCGCTCGATGCGGGTGATGATTTCACCGACGTGGCCGTTCTTAACGCCGTCTGGCTTGATGAGAATGAGTGTACGTTCAGTCATGGCTGCCATAGTACTAAAGCTATTCCGCCGCGTCTCGCGCTAGGGGTGAGATGTTTGGTTCAGCCCGCGCACGATTTTCTCCGCGTGGTTGTAATCGGTCCCCTTAAACCACAGTTGCACCTGTTTTACGGCGGTGCCGAACTGGCCGTTTTCCAGCAGTCGGTTAAGCTCGGCTCGCTGATCTTCTGAAAGATCTGTTTCGCTAACGGGAGTTGCGGGGCGCGCCGATTGCCACAGGCCGAGCGCCAGGAACGCCGCGGCAGCAAGCAGCGCAACCAGCGGCAACCAAGGCTGCCCGGTCATTGCGCGCAGCAGCAAGGCCACAATGCAGCCCAGCGCCGCGAGGAAAAAGTAGAGATAGCGCATGCCTGCAAAGTCTACGTGGCTATTAGCGCGGCAGCGAGGCTTCGGCCCGACGAAACCGCCGAGTTCCTGGCTGGAGCCCCATTGCGAGCAGAATCCACATAAGGCAGAAAACGGTCGAGGAACGACAGCTTCGTTGGGCTACTTCGAGGCGTTTAGGTGCTGGGTGGTGAGGTATCCGCGCTTCATGCGCTCGACGATGATGCCGCGCATATAAGAAGCCAAAAGCCACAGCAGACCAAAGATAATGAAGATGGCCGCGATGGACCAGTGGATCATAAAGCCCAAGATGATAGCGAGCACGTGCAGCGCAATCATGGCGTTGACAATCCACGGCTTGTTCATGAACGCGAAGCTAACGAGAAGCAGCACAGCCAGGCCAATCACTACGGAGTAGTTAAACGGGGTCCACAGCGTTCCGTCGTAAAGCTTGTACAACAGTGGCAGAGCCAGTACGAGGGTGAGCAGCTCCATGGTCAGAGAGCTGGCCACCACCATCCCGCCAAACTGCTTGAGCGGGTCTTTGACCGGTGCCTTGCCGAGACCGAGCGGACTGATTTCAGATTCCGGCACCTCGTTGCGGTTGGTGCGGCGGGACTGACTCATGCGGGATCCTTTCCAAACATCGCGCGGGCGTCGCCGGCAGTGACGACGGAACCCGTGATGACGATACCCGAGCCGGACTGAACTTCCGCATCCTCAGCCAGCTCGACGGCTTGGGCATAAGCGCCGGGTAGATCCGGGGCCACATACACGCGCTCTTCGCCGAAGATGTCGCGGGCGAGCTCTGCCAGCTCGTAGGCGTCGCGGGCGCGCGGAGAAGAGTTTTGCGTGATGACGACCTCGGTGAGATAAGGCTCGAGGGCCTCCAAGATGCCAAGGGCATCTTTGTCTTCGAAGATGCTGATGACGCCGACGAGGCGCGCGAAGTCGAAGTCGCGGTCAAGGGCCGCGCCTAGGGCCCTCGCGCCGTGCGGGTTATGGCAGGCATCGACGAAGGTCGTGGGGCTGGTGCGCACGCGTTCCAGGCGGCCGGGAGAGATGACCTGCGCAAAGCCGTTGCGCACGGTGGCCGCATCGAGCGGCTTGCCTGCCGACGCCCCGAAGAAGGCCTCGACCGCAGCCAGCGCCACGCCGGCGTTCTTAGCCTGGTGCTCGCCGTGCAGCGGCAGGAAGACGTCCTCGTAAAGACCGCCCAGGCCCTGGATGTTGAGCTGCTGGCCACCGACCGCGATGCGGGACTCCAGCACCGCGAACTCGCTGCCGGAGCGCGCCACGCCCGCGCCGACCTCGACGGTGCGCTGCAGGATGACGGACATCGCCTCCGGCTCTTGCTCCGCGATAATGGCGATGTTCTCGTGCGGGGCGAGGACGTCATCATCGTCGTGCTCGCGCGCCTTGATGATGCCGGCCTTCTCGCCCGCGATCTCGGCGAGGGTATCGCCCAGGTAATCGGTGTGGTCGAGGCCCACCGGCATGATGACGGAGACCTCGGCGTTGACCACGTTGGTGGCATCCCAGGTGCCGCCGAGGCCGACCTCGACCACGGCGACGTCGACTGGCGCATCGGCGAAGGCCGCATAAGCGATAGCCACCAGCACCTCGAACTTGGACATCGGAATGTCCGAGCGCGCGTCGACCATCTCGACATAAGGCTTGATTTCGCCCCAAATGCGCACGAAGTCACGCGGGTGAATCGGGCGGCCGTCGATGCCGATGCGCTCGGTGACCAGCTGCAGGTGCGGGCTCGTCACCAATCCGACGCGTCGGTGGAAGGCGCGCAGCAAGGAGTCGATCATGCGGGAAGTCGAAGACTTGCCATTCGTGCCCGCGACGTGGATGACCTGGAAGGACTTCTCCGGGTTACCCAACAAATCCATCAACGCCTGGATGCGTTCCAGGCTCGGAGCGATCTGGGTTTCGGGCGCGCGGGCGTTGAGCTCGGCGTCGACAAGCGCGAGCGCTTCCAGTTCCTCCGGGCTGACCTCGATGGGAGCGGCTTCCTCGTACTCGTCTTCCGCGCCCATGCCGAGGTTGAGCTGCAGGCCGGACTCCGTGATCTCCACGGGTCCGCCCTCAGTGCCCTCCTGCAGAGCGTCGACGAGTTCGTATTCCTCGCGATCTTCTCGCTTGCTCACTACTTAAGTGCCTCCAAGCGTGCCGTGATGCGGTCGACTTCTTCCTGTGCCACCTGCTGGCGGGTGCGGATCTTCTCCACGACCTCGCCCGGAGCTTTAGCTAGGAAGGACTCATTAGCCAGCTTCTTGCCGGTCTGCTCGAGCTCCTTGTTGGCCTTGGCCAGATCCTTTTCCAGGCGCTTGCGCTCGGCCTCGACGTCGACTGCGCCGGAGGTATCGAGGGCGACCTCGACGGTGCCCTGGGAAAGGCGTACCTCGATGGAAGCAGAGGCGGTAAAGCCCTCTTCCGGCACGGTGGTATTAGCCAGGTTGCGCACCAGGTTCTCCTGACCTGCAAGGTCAACGGAGGCGAAGTCCAGGCGGCCGGGAACCTTCTGCGAAGGCTTAACGCCCTGGTCAGAGCGGAAGCGGCGCAGCTCAGTGATGAGCTTGTCGGCGTCCGCGATGCGGCGTGCGGCAACCTCGTCGGTGGCCACGCCGCCGTTGGTATCGGCCGCGGTTGGCCACGGGGCAATCACGATTGACTCGCCGCCCGTTAGTGCCTTCCACAGGACCTCGGTGACAAAAGGCATGGTTGGGTGCAAAAGGCGCAGGACGACGTCGAGGACGCGGCCCAGGACGATCTGAGTGTTGCGGCCGGTCAGCCGCTCCGCGTCTGACGTTTCTGCCGAATCGAAGTCGCGCGGAATCTGGGACTTGGCAATCTCCAGGTACCAGTCACACAGCTCATCCCAGATGTAGTGGTAGAGCAGCTCGTTAGCCTTGGAGAACTGGTAGTCATCCAGGTAAGCGTCGAACTTGACGCGAACCTCTTCGGCGCGGTCCAGGATCCAACGGTCGGCGTCGGTTAGCTCCTCGCGTGCCGGCAGCTCCGCCACGCCAGCGCCGTTCATCAAGGCGAACTTGGTGGCGTTGAAAAGCTTGGTGGCGAAGTTACGGGAAGCCGCAGCAGCGTCGGAGCCCAGCGGCAGGTCGACGCCCGGGTTGGCGCCACGCGCCAGGGTAAAGCGCAGGGCATCCGCGCCGTAGTCGCGGACCCAGTCCATCGGGTCGATGCCGTTACCCAGGGACTTCGACATCTTGCGGCCCTGCTCATCGCGAACCAAGCCGTGCAGGTAAATATCGTGGAAAGGAATCTGCGGGCGGCCATCGCGCTCCGCGGAAGAACCGGCGTTAAGCAGCTCTGGGGTCTGGACGCCAGCGAAGGTGCCGAACATCATCATGCGGGCAACCCAGAAGAACAGGATGTCGTAGGCAGTGACCAGCACGTTGGTTGGGTAGAACTTCTCTAGGTCCGGAGTCTTTTCCGGCCAGCCCAGCGTGGAAAATGGCCACAGCGCGGAGGAGAACCAGGTATCCAGAACGTCTGGATCCTGCTCGTAGCCTGCCGGCGGCTCCTCGTCAGGGCCGACGCAGACGATATCGCGGGTGGTGTTGCCCTCGGCGTCGGTGGTCTCCGGGCCGTACCAGATCGGGATGCGGTGGCCCCACCACAGCTGACGGGAGATGCACCAGTCGTGCATGTCATCGACCCACTCGAAGTAACGCGGCTCGAGGGAGGTCGGGTGAATCTTGGTATCGCCCTCGCGCACGGCGTCGCCGGAGTACTTGGCCAGCTTTTCTACCGCCACGAACCACTGCAGGGAAAGGCGCGGCTCGACCGGCTCGCCGGAGCGCTCCGAGTGGCCCACGGAGTGGACATAAGGGCGGATTTCCTTGACGATGCGACCCTGTTCGCGCAGCGCCTCTCGGATCTCCACGCGTGCTTCCTCGCGAGTCAGGCCATCGAACTTGGTGCCGGTGTTCGCGATGTGACCGGTGGAGTCCATGATGGTCGGCATGTCCAGGTTGTGGCGCAGGCCCATCTGGTAGTCGTTCGGGTCGTGGGCCGGGGTGATCTTCACGGCGCCGGTGCCGAATTCCATGTCCACGTAATCATCAGCGATGACCTTGAGCTTCAGGTCGGAGCGGAAGGGGTGGGCAAACTCCTGCCCCACCAGGTCCTTGTAGCGCTCGTCGTCGGGGTGGACGGCAATCGCGACGTCGCCAAGCATGGTCTCCACGCGGGTGGTGGCCACGATGAGGTGTGGCTCGTCGTCGTTTAGCGAGCCGTAGCGGATGGACACGAGCTCGCCCTCGACGTCCTTGTAAACAACCTCGATGTCAGAGACCGCGGTCTCCAGAACCGGGGACCAGTTGACCAGGCGGTGGGCCTGGTAGATCATGCCGGCGTCGAAAAGCTGCTTAAAGATGGTCTGGACCGCGCGGGACAGGCCCTCGTCCAGGGTGAAGCGCTCGCGGGACCAGTCCACGGAGTCACCAATGGCACGCATCTGGTTCTGGATGGTGCCGCCATATTCTTCCTTCCACTCCCAGACCTTGGAGATGAACTCCTCGCGCTCATAATCCCAGCGCTTTTTGCCCTCGGTCTCCTTCAGCTTGGCCTCGACCTTGGTCTGGGTGGCGATGCCCGCGTGGTCGGCGCCCGGCAGCCACAGGGTGGCATAACCCTGCATGCGCTTGCGGCGAATGATGGAGTCGATGAGGGTGTGGTCTAGGGCGTGGCCCATGTGCAGCTGGCCGGTCACGTTGGGTGGCGGCAGCACGATGGAATAAGGCTCTGCCTCGCTGGCGGCATCCGGGGTGAAGTAGCCGGCTTCCACCCAGGACTCGTAGAGGTCCTTTTCTACCGTCTGCGGCTCCCAGGACTTCGGAAGCGCGTCAGCACGGTTAGCGCCTACTAGTTGCTCTTTATCTACAGCGTTGTTCTGCTCAGTCACCCGGACAAGTCTACCCTGTCGGTCAACTGGCTTTTCACCCCATTGGGCGAAATCGGCACCGCGGGCGCCGGTGGCTGGATACATTGTCTGTCATGTCTTCACATCCTGGAACTTCCCCAGCGCGCCTGCGCACTCGCTGACCAAGGAGGTCTCCTTCCCCACCATCGGCATCGGCGCGGGCAATGCCTGCGATGGGCAGATTCTGGTCTGGACCGACGCTTTTGGCATGGGCGCGGGCAAGACGCCGCGCTTTGTGCGCCGGTATGCGGATCTGCGCGGCATGCTTGCCGAAGCCGCGCGTTCCTACGCCGCCGACGTTCACTCGCGCGCGTTCCCGAATGAGGCGGAATCCTTCAGCGACTAGTCTTTAAGGTTTGAGTAATGCAGGTTTTTGAAACTATTTCGCAGCTGCGTACTTTCCGCGCGGAGCAGGCCGCTGCCGGGCGGAGCGTGGGATTGGTGCCGACCATGGGTGCTCTGCATGCCGGGCACGGCGCGCTGGTTAAGCGCGCACGCCAAGACAACGACGTGGTCGTGGTCTCGGTGTTTGTAAATCCGCTGCAGTTTAGTGATTTGGGCGAGTGCGATGACTACCGGAACTACCCGCGGGATCTGGAAGGTGACGCGAAGTTCTTGGAATTAATTGGCGTGGATGCGGTTTTCGCGCCGCGCGTGGAACAGATGTATCCGTCTGGTACCCCGTTAGTGTGGGTGCGCACTGGGCGCATGGGTGAGGTGCTCGAGGGGGCTTCCCGCCCAGGCCACTTCGATGGTGTGGCCACGGTGGTGACCAAGCTCTTTACTATCGTGCAGCCCACCCGCGCCTACTTCGGGCAAAAGGATGCCCAGCAGGTGGCGGTGATTCGGCGCATGGTGGCAGATCTCGACCTGCCGGTGGAGATTGTGGCGGCACCCATCGTCCGCGCGGCAGATGGTCTGGCGGAATCGAGCCGCAATCAAAGGCTCAGCACGAAGGAGCGTGACCAGGCACTGGCGCTATCGCGCACGCTGTTTGCGCTTCGCGACGGCGCCTTCGCCGACGTAACGCAGGCCGCCGCGGCGCTGGATGCCAGCGAGGGCGTGAAGCTGGACTACCTGACGGTGGTGGATCCGAAAACGCTAGAGCCGGTGGCTGCTGCAGCGCGCCCTGCCCTAGCGTTGGTTGCCGCATTCGTGGGTCCGGTGCGGCTTATCGATAACCTGCTGCTCGATTAAAGCAGGTGCTGGACGGCTTCGCGCTCAGCGCGCAGCTCCTCCACGTTGGCCTGGATGCGTTCGTTCTGGAACTCACCAAGCTCTAGGCCCTGCACGATTTCCCAGGTGCCGTTCTTGGCCACGGTGGGGAAACCAAAGATAAGGCCCTCGTCCACGCCATAGGAGCCATCGGAAACCACCGCGGCGGTGCGCCAATCCTCGGTGCCGTGGATCCAGTCGTGCATGTGATCGACTGCAGCAGAGGCCGCAGAAGCAGCGGAGGAATGACCGCGGACCTCGATGATTTCCGCGCCGCGCTTGGCCACCTTCGGAATCATCTCCTCGGTGTACCACTTCTCATCTACCTCCGCATTGGAGTAGCTAAGGTCTGGGAACTGGGTGGCGGAGTGGTTGCCCCAGACGGCCACCTTGGTGAACTCTGCGGTTGGCGTGCCGGTCTTGAGCGAAAGCTGGCTGAGCGTGCGGTTGTGGTCTAGGCGCATGAGTGCGTTGAACTGGCTGGCGTCCAGGTCTGGTGCGCTCTGGGCGGCGATGTAGGCATTGGTGTTGGCTGGGTTGCCGACGACGAGCACGCGGACGTCGCGCGCGGCGTGATCGTTGATGGCCTTGCCCTGGACAGTGAAGATGGTGCCATTGGCCTCAAGGAGGTCCGCACGCTCCATGCCCTTGGAGCGTGGGCGCGCGCCCACGAGGAAGGCGGCCTTGGTGTCCTTGAAGGCCACTACTGGGTCATCGGTGACGGTGATGCCGCGCAGCAGCGGCAAAGCGGAGTCAGCCAACTCCATGGCAACGCCTTCTGCAGCGCCTACAGCGTCAGGGATTTCCAGCAGCGCAAGTTCAACCGGGGTGTCTTTTCCGTAGACGTCGCCAGCAGCGATGCGCCACAGCAGCGAATAAGCGATGTTGCCGGCTGCCCCAGTAACGGTTACTTTGACGGGCTTCAATGCTGACTCAGTCATGTGCAATCCTCCTGCGGGATGTGGTGAAACAAACATGTTCTTAAAGCCCACCTTAGCCTTGCGCGCAGAACTTATGCAGCAGGTTACTCCCCTCTTTTGGAGTCAATCGAGATCACAAAATTGCGAAAATTACCCCCAAATGTCCCGCAGTTCATGACTTTATTTTCACTTGAAACTCGGAAAAGTTGGTTTTTGGGCACTATAGGAAAGAGAAAGAAAGAGTCTTAAAGGAACAGATTCATCTCGCACAGGACTTACAAGGACGGAAACAATGACCATGGACGCCACTGATTCGGCTTCGCCCGATTCCGTCGGCACCGCCGAGCTTACGGGCTCCGTCGACAAAGTAATCGACGTCGCCATCGAGCAGTTCTCCGAGTTGGGATTCGCTGACACCAAGTTGGACAACATTTCCCGCCTCGCCGGCATGTCCAAGCGCATGATCCATTACCACTTTGGTGACAAAAAGGGCCTGTACCAGCAGGCCCTCACGGTTGCGGCACGCCTCCTCAACCCACCGGCAGGCAGCCTTGAGCTGGACTCTGCAGTCCCAGTGGAAGGCGTACGCACGCTCGTAGACTGGCTTTTCAAGCAGCACGTTGAGCACCCAGAGGCCATCCGCATGATGACGATGGAATCCTCCACCGGCGCGCTTGATGGCGGCCACGCGCTAATCGACGTCTCCGAAGTTTTCCTTCACTTGGACAAACTTCTGATGCTGGGCCAGGACTCCGGCGCCTTCCGCCCGGGCATTTCGGCCAACGATATCTTCACCCTCATTGCCTCCCTCACGATGTACCGCGTGACCAATCGCTCGATGATGCAGAATTTGTTGGACATCGACATGCGCAGCCCCGAAAACACCGACGGCATGCACCGCATGACTGTCGACGCAGTCCTGGCATTCCTTACCACCAACATCCCGGATTCCGGGCACAGCTCCTACCTCACCACCAGCGCCGCCGACGAAGACAACGACGCTAGCCCGCAGGATATCTACTCCAGCGACGAAGAGCAGGCCGCATCGGATATTTACGAATAAAGCCTAAAAGAGCCGCCTTTTAGAAGGCGGCTCTTTTTACATGTGGGCTAGAGGGAAACGCGCTAGCTAGGCAGATTCCTTTTCGGCGTCAGAGTAGACAAACTCCGGCTCGCCCTCGCCCTTAACGCAGGCCTCGGTAATGTGCACGGCCGTGATGTCCTCGCGGTCTGGCAGGTCATACATGATGGGAACGAGCAGCTCCTCCATGATGGCGCGCAAGCCACGAGCGCCGGTCTTGCGCTCAAGCGCGAGCTCGGCAATGGAGCCCAAGGCCTCGTCTGCGAAGACCAGTTCCGCGCCATCCATCTCGAAGAGGCGCTGATATTGCTTGATGAGCGAGTTCTTCGGCTCCACCAAGACCTTGACCAAGGACTCACGATCGAGGTTGTCCACGGTGGCCACAACCGGCAAGCGGCCGATGAACTCCGGGATAAGTCCGAACTTTACGAGATCCTCAGGGCGTACCTCAGAGAAGAGGTCGAGCTTCTCGCGCTCGCTGGCAGTCTCGAGCTTCGCGCCAAAGCCCACGCCCTTCTTGCCCACGCGCTCTGCGATGACTTTATCGAGACCAGCAAAGGCGCCAGCAACGATGAACAGGATGTTCGAGGTATCGAGCTGGATGAACTCTTGGTTGGGGTGCTTACGGCCACCCTGCGGCGGGATGGCGGCTACGGTGCCCTCCAAGATCTTCAGCAGGGCTTGCTGCACACCCTCACCGGAAACGTCACGAGTAATGGATGGGTTTTCAGACTTGCGGGAAATCTTGTCCACCTCATCGACGTAGATGATGCCGCGCTGCGCGCGCTCTACGTCAAAGTCTGCGGCCTGCAGGAGCTTGAGCAGGATGTTTTCTACGTCCTCGCCCACATAGCCGGCCTCGGTAAGGCTGGTGGCGTCGGCGATAGCAAAAGGAACATCCAGCATGCGAGCCAGCGTCTGCGCAAGGTAGGTCTTGCCGGAACCGGTAGGACCGAGCAGCAGGATGTTGGACTTAGCGATCTCGACGTCCTCATCCTCGACTTTCTTGCGGCGGCTTTCCAGGCCCGCTGCTTCTTCTGCCTTGATGCGCTTGTAGTGGTTATAAACCGCCACCGAAAGCACGCGCTTGGCCTGGTCCTGGCCGATGACGTACTTATCAAGGAAGGAGGAAATCTCCGAAGGGCGCGGAAGCTTTACTTCCTTCTCGGCATTGTCAGCCGCGGCGGCTGCGCCGAGTTCTTCCTCGATGATCTCATTACACAGCTCGATGCACTCATCACAGATGTAGACACCGCCGCCGGCGATGAGCTTTTTCACCTGTTTCTGGCTCTTGCCACAAAAGGAGCACTTGAGCAGGTCAGCGCTTTCTTGCATACGTGCCATTAAGGTCTTTCCACTCGCTTTTGATTATTGATTGTGGTGGGAAGATTCTAGGATGCCAATCCTTTGCATCCGGCGCCCTTAAAAAGGGGCGCGTCCCACAGATACCTCCACCTTAGTAAATCAACGCGACACCGCCCTCATTCATTCCTCCGCGTGGCGCAGCCTCAACCCCTCCTTGAGACTTCCCTTTTCGCAGTTCACATACACTATGCGTCTGCTTTCAGCAGGCAACGCAGGGACCAAGAAAACGGCGACGACGCCGCGGGCCTTAAGACCAACGGCGTCGGAAAGCATCGGCTCCTTTTTAGCGGAAGGTGGCGAAGTTCTTAACCACCCAGCGGCTGACTGCCAGGACCAGCAGACCCAGAACGATGGAAGCGATGCCCAGGGAGATAAAGAAGGTATTCTCCGCGCCAGCGTCCTCCGGGTTGTAGAAACCAGCCAGGGAGCCAGCCAGGGAGGTACCCATGGCAACGGCCATCATCCACACCGCCATCATGCGGGAGGGGAAGGCACGTGGCGCGACCTTCGTAGCAAGCGAGTTACCAACCGGGGACAGCAAAAGCTCGCCCATAGTGAACAGGAAGAGGATGCCAATGATGGCAAACATCGGCGTGGAATTTGCACCGGTACCGGAGTACGGCAGGAAGAAGAACAAGGAAATACCGATGATGATGTTCGCGGCGCCGAACTTCACTGGCGTGGACCACTGACGGTTACCGAGCTTGGTCCACATCGTTGCGAAAATCGCAGAGAAGACCACGATGAAGACCGGGTTGAAGGACTGCACCAGTGACGGCGGAATCTCGATGCCGAAGAAGTTACGGTCCAAGCGCACATCCGCGTAGATGGTCATGACGGTGAACTGCTGCTGGAAGATACCGAAGAACAAAACACCAGAGACAAACAGCGGGATAAATCCCAGCAGACGCTTCTTCTCTTCCGCATCAACCAGCTCGGAGAAGTACATCTGGCACCACAATACGATTGCCGCCAACAGCGCAACGACGGTGACGATGTTGGATAGCCAATCGACCTTGACAACGCCGGTTGCGATGGAAATTACCGCAATTGCCACGATGCCAAGGACGGCAGCTAGGCCGAGCAGCATCTGCTTGCTGCTAGCAGGGTTCGGGACCTCGTGGCCTGCATCCTTGATGGTGGACTTGCGCATCAGGGTGTACTGAATCAGGCCCGCGAACATGCCGATTGCCGCGAGGCCAAAGCCCCAGTGGAATCCCTTCCAGCCCCACATGATTGTTGTGACAAACGGGCCTAATAGAGCGCCGATGTTGACACCCATGTAGAAGATGGAGAAACCACCGTCACGGCGGGTGTCATCACGGCTATATAGCGAGCCAAGCACCACCTGGGCGGTGGTCTTCACGCCGCCAGAGCCGATGGCAATGAGAACCAAACCAATCGCCAGACCAATAACGTCCGGAATAAACGCCAGAGCGATATGACCGAGCATCACCAGGTTCGCGGAGTAGAACAGGGTGCGCTCCGGGCCCAAAATTCGGTCTGCAACCAAAGAGGCCAAAAGGCAGGCCATATAGACCAGACCGCCGTAGGCACCAACCACGGACGTTGCAGCGGTCTTGTCCATGCCTAGTCCGCCATCGGTGACGGAGTAGTACATATAGAGCAAAACGATCGACTGCATGCCGTAGAAGCTGAAACGCTCCCACATCTCGATGCCAAATAGGTTGGCTAGGCCCCACGGATGCCCGAAGAACAGTCTTTCTTCAGGCTCCGTTTTGTGTGCTGTCGCGCCAGACAGCTGCGTATTGTGATCTGACATATAAATAGTTGACCACTAATTCTCGGTAACAACAAATCGGTTGGTTGCCCGAAATATTTGTTAAAGCACGCGGCTGCAAAAAGTTCCACGTCATGGCCCCGCACTGCGAAAACTTTCACACTTATATTTGCAGCCGAATCGACCAAGGGCCGGAGCATCAATCTCCGCTTCTGCCGCTTGCTCTTGACGACACATCAAAGCTCATTTAGGGTTACCCACATAGGTGGTAAACCCACAAACCCACAAACCGCTTTGTTATCAGTCACGCATCCGAAAAGAGGTCTCATGGGCAATCCCCTCCCCCTCTACCAACAACTCGCTAGCGGCATCCGCGACATGATCATGTCCGGCCAGCTCGCCCCCGGCGACCGAGCCCCCAGCACAAACGAGCTTTCCGCATTCCACTCAGTCAACCCCACGACAGCGTCCAAGGCCTTAACCGCGCTCTTCGACGAAGGCCTGCTCGAAAAGCGTCGCGGACTTGGAATGTTCGTCACTCCCGAAGCGCGCACCCGCGTTGCAGAAAAGCGTCGTGCCGCATTACATGAGGATTTCGTCGCACCGCTTCTAGCCGAAGCACGAGCCCTCGGAATCACAACGGCTGAGCTCATCGAACTCATCAAAAGCGAAGGAGAATAACCATGCACACTATCGAGGCAAAAGACCTCCGAGTAAAGGACTTTCTCCATGCTCACTCGATCCGATTGAAGCCCGGAATCTACGGCATTATCGGCACCAACGGTGCGGGCAAGACGACGCTTATGAGAGCGATTGCGGGTCACCTTCCAATGACATCCGGCTCTATCGAGACTGCCCCAACTGCCCTTGCACGCACTGGCGCTGACATTTTGCTGGCGGGGCACACAGTGAAAGATCACCTTCACATCGCCCAGAAAGCACGAGGCGAACTCGACATCGCCTATGCGAACCGTCTCCTAGCCCGCTTTGAGCTTCACCCCTCAGAGGTCTGCTCGAGGCTTTCCACCGGCAAGCGCCAATTGATTGCCAACATCACCGTTCTTGCTGCACGCACGCCTGTCACGCTGATGGATGAGCCTTTCACTGGGCTAGACGTACCGACGCGTGAGGTACTGCGCCAAGTCATCATCGAACACGCATCCCACAACGACGATTGGACGTTACTTCTATCCTCACATCGCGCCGAGGATCTCGCTGGCCTCGTTGAGGGGCTCATCGTCGTGCAGAAAGGCCGCGCGGTTGGTCCACTTCTGCTCGACGAACAGCGGGAACTATATCCACTGTTCACGGGCGAGAGCAGTGCCGTTGATGACGCAGTTGCCGCACTCACGGGGAGCGTCGTCAGCCAGCAAAAGCTCGGGCGAACCTCTCGCGTACGTGTCCAACTAGCGGAGCCGCTGAATACTCCTCTCCACGGCATAGACACCGATTTCCCAGACGACGTCCAACTCATCGACTCACTTGTATCCGCACAGCTTTAAAGGAGCAACACCATGACCGCACTCGTTTCGGCACACCGAAAGACAATCGCAGTATTTGCACCCCTCATCATTGTGCTCGCCGTGGGCGCTTACCTAGTTCCGCATGACTCCAGCCAAGTTAGCGTTAATCCCACTTTCTGGATCATCTTCTCGGCTATCTTTTGGGCGATACTTTGCGCAAGCGCAACCTCGCAGTTCAAGGTTTTGCGCAGCCTCGATATGCCGCAGAAGCGGTGGCAGATCGCAGCTCACGGGTTTGCCATCGTGGGTTCCGTCATCTTTGGACTCGTCGCCGCCGCAGCACATTACATCGCGGTATCCGCAGGCGTTGATGTCGATAGCTCTTTTGAGGTTGCTGTCAACGGCGATACCGGCACCCTTCCAACTTGGTTAGCTCATTTGCTTTCTGTCCTGGCATTCCTGACCACTTACCTCGTTGCAGGCTATGCTGGCACGGCGATAGGGATGCTCTTCAAAGCGCTTGATAATAGAAGTATCGCTATGCGAACCATCACCGCCGCTGGAGGCATTCTCCTAGTCTATTTCCTAGCAATCGCGATAAACTGGGCCGCATACACCTTCAGTATCCCAATCGAGGCACCGTACCCAGGCCTATTCATTTTCAGCGGTATCGCTATCATCGTCAGCGTTGTGCTGATGTGGCGGCTGCCTAGACACATCCATCCGTAGAACGGGTTTGGGTGACGCACCAAGACCTATAGAACTAAAACCAAAGCCCTTGCACCACGAATACGGTGCAAGGGCTTTAGCTTAACTACTGGTTTTAGGCGTTGAGCTTGCGGTAATCAAAGACGGTATCGATGATGCCGTACTCAACGGCTTCCTGAGCGGTCAGGATCTTGTCGCGGTCAGTGTCCTCACGGACCTGGTCTGCGGTGCGGCCGGTGTGCTCAGCGAGGGTGGTCTCCATGAGGCGGCGCATGCGCTCGATCTCGTTAGCCTCGATCTCTAGGTCAGAAACCTGGCCCTGGGTGCCCTGGGTGCGTGGCTGGTGAATCAGCACGCGGGAGTTCGGCAGTGCCGCACGCTTGCCCGGTGCGCCGGCAGCCAGCAGGACGGCTGCAGCAGATGCAGCCTGGCCCAGGCACACGGTCTGCACATCAGGACGTACGTAGCGCATGGTGTCGTAGATAGCCATCAGCGCGGTAAAGGAGCCACCCGGGGAGTTGATGTACATGGTGATGTCGCGATCTGGATCCTGGGACTCGAGGACCAGCAGCTGCGCCATGATGTCATTCGCCGAGGTGTCATCAACCTGGGTGCCAAGGAAGATGATGCGCTCTTCGAAGAGCTTGGAGTACGGGTTGGTGGTCTTAGAGCCTTGTGCGTTCTGCTCGACAAACTCCGGCAGAACGTAGCGGGAATTAGGCATTTGAAGGTTAGACATAGTGATAATTCTCCTTATTCCCTAGTTATTGATCGGGCCGTTTACGGACTCGATGACGTGGTCAACGATGCCGTATTCCTTGGCCTGCTGTGCGGTGAACCAACGGTCACGGTCAGAATCCTTGGTGATTTGCTCAAAGCTCTGGCCGGTATGCTCAGCGATCAGCTGCGCCATTTCGCGCTTGGTCTGAGCAAACTGCTCAGCCTGGATGGCGATGTCAGCAGCAGTGCCGCCCACGCCAGCGGAAGGCTGGTGCATCATGATGCGAGCATGTGGCAGAGCGTAGCGCTTGCCCTTGGTGCCGCCGGAGAGCAAGAACTGGCCCATGGAAGCTGCCAGACCCATGCCATAGGTAGCAATATCGCACGGCGAGTACTTCATCGTGTCGTAAATGGCCATGCCCGCGGTAACGGAGCCACCCGGCGAATTGATATAAAGCGAAATATCGCGCGTGGGATCCTCTGCGGACAGCAGGAGAATCTGGGCGCACAGCTTGTTCGCAATCTCATCATCCACCTGGGTTCCCAGGAAGATAATGCGCTCGCGCAAGAGGCGCTCATAGACGCTATCGCCCAGGCTCATACCAGTAGCGGATGAGTTCATTGAAATCTTCTCAGACATTAATGATGCTCCTTCAATTGAAAAATTTTTAACTGGCCCCACCTTACCGACATTCTTCTCAAATTTGGCCCCTGTTCGCTATGAGCGTTGGGAGCGCTACGTCAGCACACACTAAGGTGCTGGGTTAAGATTTTCCCATGTCTGTTTCCGAGCTTTCCACTAGCACACAGAATTATTTGAAAGCCATCTGGGGGCTAAAGGAATGGTCATCTGAGCCCGTAACCGCCACGCTTATTTCAGCACAGTTAGGGCTCAAACTCTCCTCAGTCTCCGATGCAGTGCGCAAAATGGCCAAGCAAGGGTTGGTATCACACACACCTTACGGAGCAGTGGAGCTCACCGATCGGGGTAGACAGTATGCATTGGATATGGTGCGCCGTCACCGATTGCTTGAATCTTTCTTGGTACAGGCATTGGACTATACATGGGACGAAGTCCATGACGAAGCAGAAAACCTCGAACACGCAGTGTCGGACATGCTGATAGAGCGCGTGGACAAGTTCCTCAATTTTCCCAGCAGGGATCCACACGGCGATCCTATTCCCACAGTTGATGGGAACATCACAATTCCTCGTGCACACCGGCTCTCTGACAGCGGAGCACAATCTCAGGTGATCGTTGAACGAATCTCCGATTCCGATCCACAACTACTAGCTTTCCTGAAAGAACACGGCATCGTCACGGGTGCCGTTCTAGACACGCGCGAAGGAGCCCCCTTTTCAGAATCACTCGAAGTGCGAGTATTTGGTAGCGCTCCGTGGGTACTGCTCGGACGCCCGGCTACCGACGCAGTTTTTGTAGCTCCTCATACCCCATAAAAGCCATCCCCCTCCATCTAAACCTAACATTACCTGCCCTTTTAAAATATACGTTGCAACGTAGTTTGCAACTACGCTCACACGTAGTTACGCTTTCGGATATCACATATCCCACGAATGGCTCAGGCCAGGATGAGCAGGATTGCTATGTCAGACTCACCAGATTTGGTGTACTTTTCGAGCGTTTCTGAAAACACAAAAAGATTTGTTGAACGCCTAGGCAGACCCGCAGTGCGAATTCCACTACGGCCCAAGAAAAACGGAATGATCCAGGTTTCACACCCGTATGTACTCGTCGTCCCCACCTACGGAGGCGGCTCTCTCAAACGCGCGGTTCCTAAACAGGTCATCACTTTCCTTAACGACCCAATCAATCGATCCTTTATCCGCGGCGTCATTTCCTCAGGAAACACCAATTTCGGAAACGCCTACTGCGTAGCCGGCCAAATCATTTCCGCCAAGTGCCACGTGCCCGAGCTGTATCACTTCGAGCTACTCGGCACCCAAAAAGATATTGACACCGTAAAACAAGGTCTTCACAAGTTTTGGGAACAGCAAGAACACGTCAAAAAATGAAGAACACGTCCGGACCACACAGATTGGACTACACAATGACCCCTCCGCAGACCACACCCACGCAGCCTGTTGACGCAGCCCATCGCATCACCACCGGTGCTAACGACGAAGGCGGCGTTGGTAAGCGCAAAAGTTACCATGCGCTCAACGCGCAGCTGAACTTATTCGATTCTTCCGGGAGAATTCAGTTCGACAAAGATATTGAGGCAGCACAAGATTATTTAGCCCACCATGTTGCTCCCCGCATGCGCACATTTAGCTCCACCACGGAACGCCTGGAATGGTTAGTAGATAATGAATACTATGAGCGGGGTTTCCTCGAACTTTACGAGGACGAGTTCCTGTGCGCCATATATGACAGAGCACATCGCGCCCAGCATCGGTTCCGCACATTCCTCGGCGCATTTAAGTTCTTTACTTCCTACGCGCTAAAAACCTTTGACGGCTCAACACTCCTTGAAGGCTACGAAGAACGCGTCACCACCACAGCTCTTTACCTGGCACAAGGCGACAAAGTTCTTGCAGAGAAACTGGTGGACGACATCATGTCCGGACGATTCCAGCCCGCCACCCCTACTTTTCTCAACGCAGGCAAGGCTCAGCGCGGTGAAATGGTGTCTTGCTTCCTCCTGCGAATAGAAGACAACTTGGAAAGCATTGGCCGCAGTGTGAACTCCGCGCTACAACTATCAAAACGCGGCGGTGGCGTGGCCCTATTGCTAAGCAATCTGCGCGAATCCGGAGCCCCGATCAAAAAGATTGAGAACCAAGCATCCGGCGTAGTCCCAGTTATGAAGATTCTGGAGGATAGTTTCAGCTATGCCAACCAACTGGGAGCCCGCCAGGGCGCTGGGGCTGTCTACCTGCATGCGCATCACCCAGATATTCTTCGCTTCCTCGATACCAAACGGGAAAATGCAGATGAAAAAGTTCGCATCAAGACCCTTTCACTGGGTGTCGTTATTCCGGATATAACGTTTCGCCTGGCCAAAGAGAACAAGGACATGCATCTGTTTAGTCCTTATGACATTGCTCGCGAATACGGCGTGCCCATGTCCGACATGTCTATCACCGAGCATTACGACGAGCTGGTGACCAATCCGCGAATTTCGCACACCACCATCAAGGCCAGGGAGTTTTTCACTACGCTTGCTGAGCTTCAATTTGAATCTGGATACCCCTATATCCTCTTCGAAGATACGGTCAATCGCTCTAATCCCCTCAAAGGGCGTATCAATATGTCCAACCTGTGTAGCGAGATCCTTCAAGTCAACGCGCCATCCACTCTTGGCCCTTCTGGCAACTACACCACCATCGGCCAAGACATTTCATGCAATCTGGGTTCGCTCAACATCGCTAAGGCCTTTGCATCACCGGATTTTGGAGCAACTGTAGAAACCGCAGTGCGCGCGCTCACCCAAGTCTCAGATCTTACCGATATCGAAGCAGTTCCTTCCATTGCTAAAGGCAATGAATCCATGCACGCGATTGGTTTGGGGCAGATGAATCTCCATGGTTTCCTTGCTTCCAAACGGATTCCCTATGGCTGCGCCGAGGCTTTGGACTTTACCAACTTCTATTTCCTGACTGTGACCTATCATGCGCTGCGCACATCCCATGCGTTAGCGGTAGAGAAAGGTCAGCGATTCCAGGGTTTTGAAGACTCTGCTTATGCCTCCGGCGCATTCTTCGACAAGTATCTCAAACAGGAATGGGTACCTGCCACCAAGCGAGTAGAGCAGCTTTTCCATGAAGCAGGCGTGCGGATTCCTACACGCGAGGACTGGCTGAAATTAAAGAATCAGGTGGCCCGAGACGGAATATATAACGCCTATCTACAGGCAGTTCCACCCACTGGATCAATTGCCTACATCAATGATTCGACTGCATCCATCCACCCGATTGCCTCCAAGATCGAAATTCGCAAGGAAGGCCGCTTGGGGCGCGTGTATTTCCCCGCACCGGAAATGACCAACGACAATGTGGAGTATTTCGAGGACTCTTTCACCGTGGGATACGAGAAAATCATTGATACCTACGCCATGGCCACGCAGCACGTGGACCAAGGCCTTTCTCTGACCTTGTTCTTTACTGCCGACAGCACCACTAGGGATATCAACAGGGCGCAAATCTATGCCTGGAAGGCCGGCATCAAGACCTTGTACTACATCCGTTTACGCCAATCCGCGCTCCAAGGCACCGAGGTCGAAGGCTGCGTCTCCTGCGCTTTATAGGAGCACTGCCCTCCCATCTTTTGCACTACCAATTCACCCGAAAGGAAAAAGTAATGACTTCAACATCGAACGCTGCTGCGTTAACTAGCATCTCTGTTACGCCTCCGAGCTTCCGACATGATCCCTCAGCCCGCATCCGCCCCATCAATTGGAACCGTGTGAGTGACGAAAAGGATCTTGAAGTATGGAACCGGCTCACCGCCAATTTCTGGCTGCCGGAGAAAGTGCCGCTTTCTAATGATCTCTCAGCCTGGCAGAAAATGACGCCCTCAGAGCGTAACCTCACCATGCGGGTGTTCACAGGCCTGACCACTTTAGATACCGTGCAGGCTACCGTGGGAGAAATCTGCCAAATTCAAGACGCCCGCACCGAGCATGAGCAGGCCGTTTACACCAACATTGCCTTCATGCAATCAGTTCACGCCCGTTCTTATTCTTCAGTGTTTTCTACGCTAAGCAGCACAAAGGAAATTGACGAAGCCTACCGCTGGGCGGTGAATAATGACCTTCTCCAAGCACGTGCCAAGAAAGTCCTCACGCACTATTTCGGGCCGGATCCGCTCAAGCGCAAGGTATCATCGACGCTTCTTTCTTCGCTCCTTCTATACGCGGGTTTCTATCTCCCCTTACACTTTTCTGTCCACGCCACCCTGACCAATACGGCAGACATGATTCGCCTCATTCTGCGTGACAAGGCAGTACACGGTTACTACTCGGGATATAAATACCAGCGTGGCCTAGAATCTTCTTCTCCTCAAAGGCAAAAAGAGATGAAGAATTTCACCATCTCTTTGCTCGAGGAGCTCTATTCCCTAGAGCTGGAATACTCCGGCGAACTATATGAACCATTAGGACTCATGGACGATGTGGCCGTCTTCGTTCGCTATAACGCAAATAAGGCCCTGATGAACTTGGGCTACCCAGATTACTTCCCACCTGAGGAAACGGAAGTTAACCCAGAAATTCTCGCCGCCCTAGCTCCTGGAGCAGACGAGAACCATGACTTCTTCTCTGGTTCAGGCTCCTCCTATGTCATTGGTACCGCTGAAGAAACGAGTGATGATGACTGGGATTTCTAAACCCTTCCCACGACCAGACCAAGGAAGCTGGCTTGAAACCATTGCATTGTTTGAGACTATTCGTGAAGGAAACCAACCTGCGGCATTGCGGCTGCTACAAAGCTCGGCCGCACGCGAGGCCGTCCTGGGAGGGCTCTTGGGCCTCATTGAACTGTATTTCCGCAATGAAGAAGATGACAAAATAGAGGGATTTCTCGCTGCCGCCCACAGTGCCGGCCCGCCCCCAGCTTTCGGTTGCAAGCCTTTTCTCCCTTAATCCAGCCCCAATGAAGAAAGAAGGTTCAGCATGACTTCCACCCCACGCATCACCGTTATCGTAGGTAGCCTGCGTCGCGGATCAATTGCGCGCAAGATTGCGCACGAAGTACTCACAATGATCCCGAAAGACTACGAGGCAAACATCCTCGAAATCCGCAACTTGCCCCTTTATGACTTCGACTACGATGATCCCGCGGTCACGGACAAGCCAACTCCGGCCGAGTACACCACCTTCCGCGACACCATCAAGAACTCTAGCGGAGTCCTTTTCATTACGCCCGAAAACAACCGCACAATCCCCGCATGCCTCAAAAACGCGGTGGACATCGGTTCTAAACCCAACTCAGATGTGGCTTGGAAGAACCTCCCCGCAGGAATCATCAGCCATTCTGTAGGGCGCATGGGTGGGTATAGCTCACAAAAGAACCTCCGATTGGCCCTGTCTTACTTTGATATGCCTTTTCCTGGGCAGCCCGAGGTATTCCTCGGCCAATCACCCACCCTTTTCGAAGACTCGGGCCGTCTTAATGAACACACCGCAGAATTTGTAAAGGACTACGTCATGCGCTTCCTGGCTCTGGTGGACAATGCCTTAACCAGCTAGGACCCACGCACATCTCTAGAGGGCGTTCACGATCACGCAAACCCCGGACTCATTCATGAATCCGGGGTTTGCTAGTGCGCTAGAAACCGCTCGCTACGAAAGAAACCTACTTCTCCTCGGTAGCATCTTCAGCGCCCTCTTCTTCGACCTCGCCGAAGTACTGGTCGACGTCAACCTTGTTGCCGTCCTCGTCCTTGACGTCAACGCGGCAGATAGCGGCTGCGAGAGCCTTGCCACGGCGAACATCAGAGAAAAGGTTTGCAATCTGGCCATTGGACTGCAGCTGCTGAATGAACTGGTTCGGGTCCATGCCGTAGGACTGAGCGGTGAACAGGATGTGGTCGGTCAGCTCCTGCTGGGAGACCTCAGGCTGCTCTTCCTCAGCAACGGCATCCAGGAACAGCTGGGTGCGGACGGACTCTTCAGCGGACTCGCGAGCTTCCTTATCGAACTCCTCGCGGGTGGTGCCCTGCGCCTCAAGCAGCTGTGCGAATGCCTTCTCGTCGTGAGCCAGCTGGCCCAGGATCTGGTGCAGCTGTGCGTGAACCTGCTCGTCAACGACGGAGGTCGGCAGCTCGAACTTAACGCCGTCGAGAGCAGCCTTCAGAACCTCGTCGCGGATGTTCGCAGCCTGCTCAGCCTTCTTGGACTCCTCAACACGGGTCTTGGTGGACTCGCGCAGCTCGTCCATGGTGTCGAACTCGGAAGCCATCTGTGCGAACTCATCGTCCAGTTCCGGAAGCTTGCGCTCCTTGGTCTGCTGAACGTGAACCTTGATGGTTGCTTCTTCACCAGCGTGGTCACCGGACTGGATGGTGGAGGTGAACTCGTTGTCCTCGTCGGTCTTCATGCCGCGCAGTGCGGTGTCAAGGCCCTTGATGAGGTCGTCATCACCAATCTGGTAGGACATGCCTTCGTAGGATGCCTCTTCCAGCTTCTCGCCGTCGATCTCGGTAACGATGTCGATGATGGCGAAGTCGCCGGTCTTCATCTTGCGCTTGGTGTCCTTGAGCTCACCAAAGCGTGCTGCCAAGTCCTCGAGAGCCTTGTCGACGTCCTCTTCCTTAGCCTCCAGAGCCGGAACGGTAACAGACAGCTTGGAGAAGTCCGGAACCTCGATCTCCGGGCGGATGTCAACCTCAGCGGTGAACTCGACGAAGTCGTTGTCCTCGATCTTCGCGATGTCAACCTCTGGCTGGCCGATAACCTTCAGGTCGTTTTCCTGAACTGCCTGCTCGTAACGGGTCGGCAGCATGTCATTGACAACCTGCTCGAGAATCGGGCCGCGACCAAAGCGGGCGTCGATAAGCTGGCGCGGAGCCTTACCCTTACGGAAACCTGGGATAGAAACCTGTTGTGCGATCGCCGCGTAGGCCTGATCGATTTCCTTGTCCAGCTCAGCAAACGGAACGTTGACGGTGAGCTTGACGCGGGTATCGCTCAGCTTGTCTACGGTGGTCTTCACGAGAAACTCTCCTGGCATAAATTGGTTCAGAATGTAAATAAGGGGTCTGGAAATACTTTAAGGGTATTCCCAGACCCCCATACGTCGGGGCGACAGGATTTGAACCTGCGACCCCCTGCTCCCAAAGCAGGTGCGCTACCAAACTGCGCCACGCCCCGTATGTAGGCCTCCACGATCTTCTAAAACATGTCATGCTTTTCGCCGTGGGTGCGTTGCATACTCGAAATAGTGTAGCGGCATATCTCCAAATGACCTAACACCGACCCCCACTTAAGAGCATTTCCGCAGGTTAACAGCTATGAATTTCCTCCCCGTCACAACGGCCAATTACGCAAAGTTAACGCCTTCAAGCGTGAGTTTTAGCGCTTGTTTTGCGGCGCCATTCCACTGCATCGGCAACGTCTCCGCAGCCCGTTCAGCGAAGCCCCACAACATCGCACTGTGGGACGTGGGCCTTGCCCCTAAACCAGATGGTGAGGTCGCCCATTCCTAGATGGTGAGGTCACGCCGTCAATTCTGCGCCTGGTGATAACGGCTGTGACTGGAGTCTACTGACCTCACCTTTTAGACCTCACCATGTAGGTTTGTCACCTCACCATTTGGGGTTTCGGCCAAACAAGCACGCTTTATGGGCTTTTCCCTGGATTTGATCGCAAGGTGGAAAACGACAAATCTCGAGCCAACATTTGCATGAAACGTTGACTCGAGATTTAAAAATTGGAGGGAATGACGGGAATCGAACCCGCGTCTTCAGCTTGGAAGGCTGAGGTATTAGCCACTATACGACATTCCCACAGTCCGACATCTAGCGATGTTTGACGTGCGAACCACTTTAGCGCACTTGCCGGCAGAAAATAAAACCGGCCCGTCAACGTGGGGAACTAACTAGGCTTGGAAGGCGTTCAACGTGTGTTGCCCATCAAGATTTGGAAGTGAGTTTTCTTGACACCAATTATCCTGCTTATTGCCGTCGGCGGCGGCGCCGCCTACTTTGCTTCGCGCGGACAGAAGAAAAGGCGCGAAGAGCTTGAAGCGCAGCGCTTCGAGGACGCATTGGCAGATGCCCGCCGCTGGACTGAGCGCCTGGGTGGTCAGGTCATGCAGATTTCCGGCACCGACGCTGCTTCCACACAAGCCATGGCAGATGCTTCCGAGCGTTTCACCGCAGCCAATGCCGCGATTTCCCGCGCAAACACCGTCAAGCAGGCGAACTTGGCGCGCGAATCCGCGCTAGAGGGCATGCACTATGTCAACGCAGCGCGCGAAATCATGGGCATGGATGCAGGCCCAGAGCTCCCGCCGTTGGAGGGCCAGCGCCAGGCCGGCAAGGTCACCGAAAAGCGCACGGTCGAGGCGGACGGTCAGACAATTACTGCTTCACCATATGCATCCAGCGAGACGCCGAACTACTACCCCGGCGGCGTGGTTGCAGGCCGCCCGGTTCCAGCGGGTTGGTACTCCCGCCCATGGTGGGCCGACGCACTGAGCACCGGCGTATGGATGATGGGCTACTCCATGATGTTCAACGCCATGTTCAGCGGCATGTCCGGCATCGGCTACTCGGCAGCAGCTGCTGAAAGCGGCGACTGGGGCGGCGACCATGGCGGTGGTGAGTTAGGCGGTGGTGACATCGCCGGAGATACAGGCGGTGACGGCGAAGATGGCGGCGGATTCTTCGACGGCCTCTTCGACGGCGGCGATGGCGACGACGGTCTCTTTGACTTCGATTTCGATTTCTAGTTCTCGCCCCCACACTGGGCGCCCAGCAACAGCACCACCCGAGCAATAATTAATACGTAAATTTTTGTGGCTATTTTGTACCGCTGAGCTTGGCTTCTGCTAAGTTGTTCACTCGCAACGTAGTCTGGGAACCATGTCTGTACCAATGATGAAACTCCACGACGGTAACGAAATCCCACAGCTTGGCTTCGGCGTCTTCAAGGTCGATCCAGAAAAGACCGAAGAGCTCGTCGCTGAAGCCCTGCGCGTGGGCTATCGCCACATCGATACCGCTGCCGTTTATGGCAACGAGGAGGGCGTAGGCCGCGCCATCGCTAACTCCGATGTTCCGCGCGAGGAGCTATTTATTACCACCAAGCTGTGGAATGACAGCCAGACCAACGCCGCAGAGGCCCTCGATGAGTCTCTGAAGAAGCTAGGCCTCGCCTACGTCGACCTTTATCTCATCCACTGGCCGTGCCCAGAAAACGGCAACTACGTCGAGGCATGGAAGCAGATTATTGAGCTGCAAAAGGCCGGCAAGGTCAAATCCATCGGCGTTTCCAACTTCGAGCTCGAGCACTTGGAGCAGCTGGAAACCCACACTTCTGTTACTCCGGTGGTCAACCAGGTTGAGCTGCACCCGTACCTGCAGCGTTGGCGCGAATTGGACGCTTTCCGTGCACACGGCGTCAAGATTGAGGCTTGGGGCCCACTCGGCCAAGGCCAGACGGACCTTTTCGAGATTGATGAGGTTACCGAGCCTGCCAAGAAATATGGGGTCTCCCCTGCGCAGGTCATCATCCGCTGGCACCTGCAAAATGACGTCATCTTGTTCCCGAAGTCCGCGAACCCAGAGCGTATTGCGGAAAACTTCGACGTCTTTGGCTTTGAGCTAACCGAGGATGAGATGGCTGCCATCACGGATCTGGATCTTGGCGAGGAAGGCCGCGGCGGCCCGCACCCGAACGAGTTTAACGCTAGCTAAGCAGCGCGAGAACTAGACAGCGCGAGTCTGCTTAGCTAGGCATCTAAAAAGCGCCTTCATCTCCCCTTGTCCCCCCCACATCGAGTGGGCGGGCGAAGAGAAGTGAAGGCGCTTTTAGCAGTTTTGGTGCTTAAGGCTCCTAGAAGACTCTAAGCCTCAGGCAGCTCCGGGGGAATCTCAGTGCGCTCGTACTCAGCCAAGATGTCGATGCGGCGCTGGTGGCGATCCGCCGCGGACCACTCCTGCTCGAGGAAGGCATCCACGATGGCCAGCGCTTCTTCTTCAGAGTGCATGCGGCCGCCGATGCCGATCAGCTGAGCGTTGTTGTGCTCACGAGCCAAGCGGGCGGTTTCTGGGGACCAGGCCAGTGCGCAACGCGCGCCCTTTACCTTGTTGGCTGCAATCTGCTCACCGTTGCCGGAGCCGCCGAGCACGATGCCCAAGGAACCGGGATCGTTGACGGTACGCAGTGCCGCCTCAATGCAAAAAGCTGGGTAATCATCCTCAGCGTCGTAAACGTGTGCGCCACAATCGATGACGTCGTGGCCCTGCTTCTTCAGGTGTTCAACGATGACGTTCTTCATCTCGAACCCTGCGTGGTCTGCTCCTAAATAAACGCGCATGCCCCAAATCCTACAGCTTTGCCCAATCTGGCGTTGCTATGATCGGCGTTCCCCGTATTCATCCCCTGTATTAACGCTGAATCCCTCACAGCATGGCTCGCAACGTCTTAGAAAGGAGACTGGAAATGAACGAACGTTTTGGTGCACGGCTGTGCCTCGGCCTCTTTGTGGCCAGCTTGCTGTTGCTGCCAATCTTTCCGCTCTTCCTGCCGCCTTTCGTCGGACCCGTCGTCGGCACTGCTTGCGTCACGCTCGCACACATCATCCTGGGCCTTTTCTATTATTTCCGGCCAGCACGAGACCTGCGAGTAGGCCTTTGCGCACTCCTCGGCGCGGCCTCCTGGGCCACCTGGGTGTGGTGCTACTGGGAGGAATACAGTGCACAGATGTCGCTGCCTAACATCAATATCGCGGGCCTTATTGCACCAATTGCAACGCTGCTCACGATTCTTTTCCTCTCCTCGGATAGCCTCAAGTTCGGCTCCACATCCCGCGGCGGGAAGCGATATTTCGCCGTCGGAGTTGCCTTCACGGTGTTGGTCTTGGTCGAGGTGTTGTGGACCTTCCTGTTCCAAGAACAAAATGCAGAACCGACCATGTCGCCTGATATGGCCTCCTTGGCAACGGTCATCATCCTGCGCGCCGCACTAGTCATTCTCACCGTGGTTACTTGGGCCATCGCGCTTTCCACCCAAGACAAAAAGCCCCGGCGCCTGCTGATTGGCACCGGAGCTTTGGCCCTGCTGAGCTTTTTCATCCCGTTCGTCACAGCATTTTCAGCAGTATTTGCTTTCGCGGCATGGGCTAACACCCGCGTCAAGCATTAAGTTCGGGGTGCTAACCCAAGTTACTTCTGGCTCACCTGCGGCATTTCGGTGCGGGTGCGCTTTAGTTCAAAAAAGTATGGGTACTGCGCAAGGCGGACGGAAGCATCAAAGATTTCGCCGGCTTCCTCACCTTCTGGCACGCGGGTAATTACCGGGCCGAAGAATGCGGTATCGCCGAGCTTGACCACTGGGGTTCCTACTTCATCGCCGACCTCGTTGATGGCGGCATTGTGGAACTCGCGCAGCTTATCGTCAACGTCCTCTGTGTTTGCCACCTCGGCGTAATCTGCCGGCAAGCCGACCTCTTCCAGCGCCTGCGCAATGATTTCATCATAAGCGCCGAAGCCTTTCTTGCCGCCCTGCTCCTGGCCGTGGATGAGATTGCCCATCGCGGTGTAATAGGCATCGACCTTTTCAGGGGCCGCAATGGCGATCTTCGTGGCGACGCGGGCCGGGCCCCAGTTTGCCTTCATCATTTCCATGTAATCCGGGTCCAAATCACGGCCGTCGTTAAGCACGGAAAGCGACATCGGCACGAAGGTGACCTCGATATCGCGGACCTTTTCTACTTCCTTGATCCAACGGGAGGTGGCCCAAGCAAACGGGCAGCTGCAATCGAACCAAAACTTCACAGACTCAGCCATGTGGACTCCTTTTATACAAATTCATTGCTAACTGGCCCTTCCCACCCTACGGGCACGACTAAGGTGGATGCAGAAACTCAATTGCTACAAGGAGGAGTAATTAGCCTATGACCTCGATTAACCTCACTCGCGAAGAGGCCACGCACCGCTCACAGATGATCGACGTTTCCCACTACGACGTCCACCTAGACCTTGTTGGTTCCAAGGTTAATCCCGAAACGCATTTCATCTCCACGACTACCGTGACCTTTCGCGCCAAGCAGGCTGGCTCCACGTTCATCGATCTGCGCGGCGAGGAACTGCTAGAGGTTCGCTTGAACGGCGCTCCCCTGCCCACCAAGGCTTATGAAGCCGAGTACGGAATCCCGCTGTCCGGGCTGCAGGTGGCAGATTATGAGCTCAAGGTTGTAGCCAAGATTCCTTATTCCCACACCGGTGAGGGCCTACACCGCTTCGTCGATCCAGCAGACGGCAAAGTTTACCTCTACACCCAGTTTGAAACTGCCGATGCCAAGCGCGTCTTCGCTTGCTTCGACCAGCCAAACATGAAGGCCACTTATTCGCTGGCTTTCGACGCCCCGGCAGACTGGACAATCATCACCAATGGTCCCACCACCGTCGCGCCAATCGAGGGCAAGGCTGGTGCCCAAACCTGGTCCACGGAGATTGATTACCCGCTTTCTACCTACCTGATTGCCCTGTGCGCCGGCCCCTACTTCGAGGTCACCGATACCTGGAACGGCGAACTAACTGAGCACCCAGAAGGCAATGCCGCTGAGAAGGTTTCCGTCCCGCTGGCGGTCTACTGCCGCGCCTCCCTAGCAGAGCACCTTGACGCAGAGCGCATCCTTACTGAAACCAAGCAGGGCTTCGACTTCTACCACCGTAACTTCGGCTTTGCTTATCCCTTTGGCAAGTATGACCAAATCTTCGTGCCGGAGTTCAACGCCGGCGCCATGGAGAACGCCGGCTGCGTGACCATCCGCGACGAGTACGTCTTTAGCTCCAAGGCCACCCACTACAAGTACGAGCGCCGCGCTGACACCATCCTCCACGAGCTGGCGCACATGTGGTTTGGTGACTTGGTCACCATGGAATGGTGGGATGACCTGTGGCTCAACGAGTCCTTCGCCACCTGGTCCGCCGCCATCTCCCAGGCTGAGGAAACCCAGTACGACACCGCATGGGTCACCTTCGCCAACGTGGAAAAGTCCTGGGCTTATCAGCAGGATCAGCTGCCCACCACGCACCCGATTTCCACCGATGCCTCCGACATCGAGACCGTGGAGCAGAACTTCGACGGCATCACTTACGCTAAGGGAGCTTCCGTGCTCAAGCAGCTGCAGGCTTATGTGGGCCGCGAGAACTTCTTTGCCGGGGTGCGCCGCCACTTCAAGGCGCATGCTTTCTCTAATGCCACCTTCGACGATCTACTCGCTTCACTCGCCGAGTCCAGTGGCCGCGATTTGAGCTTCTGGGCTAAGCAATGGCTCAAGACCACCGGCATCAACACGTTTGCAGTTGAGCTAGACACTGACGACGCCGGGGTCATCACCACCGCACAGCTGGTCCAGCGTGGCGAGACGCTGCGCACCCACCGCGCAGGCGTGGGCATCTACAACTTGGTAGATGGCAAGGCCGTTCGCACCGATCGCATCGAGATGGATATCGACGGCGAGTACACCGATATTCCGCAGCTTGTAGGCCGCAAGGAACAAGACATCGACTTCCTGCTGCCAAACGACGATGATCTGACTTACGCGCTCATCGAGCTGGATTCCAGGTCGCTGGAATTCATGGTCGAAAACATCGACAAGTTCGCCGACCCAATGGCGCGTACTCTGTGCTGGTCCGCAGCATGGGAGATGACCCGCGGCGGCACCATGCGCGCCCGCGACTTCGTGGCGCTCGTAGCGCGCGGCGCGGCGGCAGAGACCGAGCTGGCGGTGCTCGAGCGCATCGTGCAGCAGGCGGCTTCGGCGCAATTCAACTACGCGGACCCAGCGTGGGCCAAGGAGTCGACGCTGCTTGCCGACGCCCTGCTCGCCGGCACGCAGGACGAAGATCCAGAGCGTTCCATCGTCTTCGCGCAGGCGCTGGCCAAGATTCGCCTGACCGAAGGCACCCGCGCCTTCCTGCAGGATGTTCTGGGCTCCTCCGATGACGAGGGCCTGCGTTGGTACGCAATCGCAGCGCTGGCTGCCGACGGCGCGCTTGACGATGTCCCGGCTGCCATCGATGCGCAGCTGGCTCGCGATAACTCCGCGACCGGCCACCAAGCCGCAGTGCGTGCGCGCGCCGCGGTCAACACCACGGAAAACAAGCGCGCGGTGTGGGAAGAAATTGTCGAGGGCGAGCTGAGCAACCGCGAGCTGACTTCGAAGCTAGCGGGCCTTACCTACCCCGGCGCTGACGAGCTGTTGCCGACTTCCGAGTTCTTCGATGTGGCAGAAAAGATTTGGGCTTCCCAGTCCACCGAGATCGGACTGACCTCCGTGACTGGTTTGTTCCCATCCTGGGCTATCTCGCAGCAGAGCCTGGATGAGGCTGATGCCTTCCTGCAGCGCGACCTAGCCGGCGGCCTGCGCCGTGCGGTTACCGAGCAGCGCGACCGTATGGCTCGTGCGCTGCGCAATCGTGCGGTAGATGCGCAGGAAGCATAAAAGGCACGCTAATTAGTCGAGGTGAGGTACCTGTCCGGGTGATGGGTCCTCGCCGACGATGACCTCCACGTTGGCGATATCGGAGCGCAAAGTTTCCTCGTTTATCGCCATAACGGTGCCATCGGACTGCTTGATGACGCGGCTAAAGCGCAGCAATGGGTGCGAACGGCCCACGCCGAGCAGTTTTTGCTCCTCTGCTCGGGCGGTAGCGGCTACGATGCGATCGCGCTTGTGCGCCATTTTTAGACCACAGTTTTCTAAGGTCTCCAGCAAAGGCTGGTGGAGATCGCGCTCATCAAGGTCTGGAACCAGCTGCACGGGGATGGTGTACTTCGAGACGCTAATCGGGGCATTGTCAACGTAGTGCACCCCCTTAAGTTCCCACACGAGGGTGCCCTCCTCTACCCCGAGGGTCGCGGCCATATGGGAGAGCACTTCTGTCTTGTGCAGAGCTATTACTTCAACGCGCGTTAGGAATCCACGATCCCGCAGCTGCAGCAGAATGCCTTCATGACTAGTCAGGCTAAGCGTGGGCGGGATGGCGCGTACAAAGGTGCCACCGGTGCGGCCGCGTTTGCGATCAATTAAGCCCTCGATCTGCAAGATGTCCAACGCGTGGCGCACGGTCATGCGGGCAACGTTGTATTCCTGGACCAGTTCGCGTTCAGTGGGGAAACGCTCGCCTGGTTTGAGTTGCTGGGTTTCGATCTTGCAGCGCAGCGAATCCGCGATCACCAAATAGGCAGGTCGGCGGCGGCTTGAAGTAGTCACAATTTCAGAAGTCTACAACGCAGCCGAGCTTTCGCATCTCGAGCAGATGTGAATTAGGGCGAGGAAAGGCACCACCGTGGTGCACATCCCCCGCCCAAGCGTTAACTACAAATTTGCTTCGGTTTTAAACTAGTTTTCTAGCTAGTTCTTGCGCCTATCCTTTGAGGTTCTTGCGTTGCGCAAGCTCCACGCGCGGGCGCACGCGGATCTCGGTGAGCTGGGTGGTAGAGCCTGCATCCACCGCAGCGCGGATGGCATTGGCCACCTCGACGGGCGCGATGACGTGCGCTGGGTCGTAGTCCTGCAGGCCTTGCAGCATTGGGGTATCGGTAGGGCCTGGGGCCACGGTGGAAACGCGGATACCGAGCTCGGAGAGGCGCAGGCCGTCGGCAAGCGCGTAAAGCGCATGCTTGGTCGCGGCATAGATGACATTGTCGCCGTAGCTGTGGATACCGGCACCAGAGTTGATGAAGACCACGAGGCCTTCCCCATCAGCCGCGCGCAACTGCGGCAGCAGGCGGCGGCTTAGTTCAGCGGGAACGTGGACGTTTAAGTCCATCTGTGCCTGCCAGTCCTGCGGGCGTGCGGACTCGACGGAGTGCTTATCGGCGCGAGCGGCCGCGTGTACCAGAACGTCGACGCGGTCGAGGGCCTGCAGCGGCTCTGGCAGCGCGGTTTTGGGGTCAAGAAGCTCCAGCAAGTCGAGCGCTACCGGGGTGATGTTCGCGGCTTCCGGCAGCTCCTCGGCGCGGCGTCCCAGCGCATAGACATGGTGGTCGCGCGCGAGGTCCTCGATGATCTCTCGGCCCATGCCGCCGGTAGCGCCGGTTACTACTGCGATCTTGGTATTTGCCATGATTTACTCGCCTTCCTAACTATGTTTGCGCTTGTTTAGGTTTCCCGATTCTAGCGATAACGCTTCGGCACATCCGGCGCGCCGAGGGTAAGCATGAGGCGGTTGGCCCAGTTGAAGAAGGACGCGGAGTTGATGAGGTCGATGATTGCCAGGTCATCGAAGCCCACGCTGCGCAGCTTGGCCACGCATCCGGAGTTGAAGCTGAAGGGCGAACGCGTCAGCTCACGCACGGCGTCGCGAATCACGCCCCATGCATCGCTTCCTAAATCGGCGTCGAGGCCTTCGAAAAGCAGCCTATCGATGGCCGCGGCATCGCCGCCCTCATCCTTGGAACGCTGCTGGTGCACCGAGGCGCAGAACTCGCAGCCGTTGAATCGGGAAACCACGGTGGCGGCCAGCTCGCGCTCGGCACGGCCCAAGCCGCCGTCGGTGTTGTAGAAGATATCCAAGTCCGTGAGCGTACGGGCCTTCAGCGCCGCAGCATCGCGGGCCAGCAGGCGGAAGTACTCGGAGTCGATGCGCTCTGGGCGGATGAGTGCATCGATCTGCTCTTGGGTGAGCTCCTCCTTGGACAGCGGTGTAAACCACGGCTTCCAGCCCAGCGAGTGGGCAACAAAGCCCTGCGGAGCGTGGGTCTCTGGGTTAAGCGTGTGCTCGTGCAGCTGCCAGCCTGGGTCGGAAGCGCCCTCAATACGGGTGGTCTCGGGGGCGGTGGATTCATCACCACCCAAGACCTTCAGCCCGTGGATGACGCGCAGCTGGAAGGAAAGGAATGCAATGAGCTGGGACAGGCTCACGATGTCATCCTCAGACCAACCGGCAGCCTGCAGGTGGCCGATGGCCTCCGCGGAAGCGTCCTTAGGGTGGAATGCCAGAAGATGTGCAAAATCGAAGGCAGCGGCCAAGCGCTCGTCTAGGCCGGCAATCTCACCGAAGGTGATAAAGCCTGCGCCCTCGCCCGAAATATCGGCCGGTGCGGCATAAGGGCCAGAAGTAGTGCCGTACTCAATGGCAGCCTGGACGGCTCCCTGCAGAGTCTCCGTGGCCTCATCAGCAAGCAGATCCCCGTAAAACTCGCCGGCGCTTTTAGCCTGGTAAATGCCGCTCAAGAAAGCCGCCACGGCATAGCGCTGCGCATAGCTAAAGGTGCCGGGCTCCTCTGGCTCCAGCAGGGCCTGGAAGGAAAGCTGCGCGTTCGCCAAAGCATCGGGCCGGCGTGCGCGCAGCTGCGCTAGCTCCGGGCTTGCCCCGGCTAGTTGGTTGATGATGTCTGCCATGAAACTTCCTTTCCTTGTTCTTAAGGTTTTTAAGGCCTTTACCCGCCGCGTATGAGCGGCGGTGCTTACAGCCCTAGGTTTAAGTCCCCGGCGCGATAACGCTGGCCGGGGATGGCGTCGATTAGCGTGCGCGTGAACTCGGAGCGCGGGTTCGCAAATACCTCGGCGGTCCGGCCCGACTCTACCTGCTTGCCATGGGAGAGCACCGAGACCGTATCGGAGATCTGGTTGACCACGGCGAGGTCGTGGGAGATGAAGACGTAGCTCAACTGCAGTTCATTTTGCAGCTGCGCCAACAGGCTCAGGATCTGCGCCTGGACGGTCACGTCGAGGGCGGAGACTGCCTCGTCAAGCACCACCAACTCCGGTTCCACGATCATGGCGCGGGCAATGGCCACGCGCTGGCGCTGGCCGCCGGAAAGCTCGCGCGGGCGGCGGTCATAGTGCTGTGGGTCGAGCGCGACGAGCTCCAGGAACTCCTGTGCGCGAGCCTTAGCCTTGGACTTGCTAGCGCCCGCGAGGTTGCGCAGCGGCTCAGCGATGGCGTCACCGATGCTCTGGCGTGGGTCCAGGGAGGAATACGGGTTCTGGTAGACGAGCTGGACGGACTTACGCGCCTCGCGCAGCGCCTTGCCCTTCAGCTTGGTCAGCTCGGTGGTACTACCAGCTGCATCGAGCAGTTCGATAGAGCCCGAGGTCGGCGAATTGAACAAAGAAATGGAGCGTCCCGTGGTGGTTTTTCCGGAGCCAGACTCGCCCACCAGCGCGTGGGCGGTTCCTTTCGCCACGTCGAAACTCACGCCATCCAAAGCCACGAAGTCGCCGTAGCGCTGGGTGAGGTCGCGGACCTTGAGCACGGTTTCAGCAACAGGTTCTTTGCTGGCAGGCCGCGCCACGCTCGAAGAGTGCGGGACCTCGGCTACAGAAAGCGACGGGGCGTCGGCAAGCAGGCGGCGTGAGTAGGCATGCTGCGGATCGGTGAGCACGCGCGCGGCCTGCCCGGACTCGCGAACTTGGCCCTTTTCCATGACGACGATGCGGTTCGCACGGTCACCTGCCACGGCGAGATCGTGGGTGATGAACAAGATGCCCACGCCGGTCTCCTGGCGCATTTCATCAAGCAGGTCCAAGATGACCTTCTGCACCGTCACGTCGAGTGCCGAAGTCGGCTCGTCGGCAATGATGAGTTCTGGCTCCAGCGCCACCGCTGCCGCGATGAGCACGCGCTGCTTCATGCCGCCGGAGAGCTCGTGCGGGTACTGGCCATAGCGGCGCGCAGGTTCGTCGATGCCCACTTTCTCCAGCAGCTTAATCGCGCGCTGCTTGCGGCTAGCGGCGCTGCCGATGCCGTGGATGGCCATGCCTTCCTCGATGGATGCACCAATGGTCTTGAGCGGATTCAGCGAGTTGTTGGGATCCTGCGGGATGAGTCCAATTGCGCGCCCGCGGAGCTTGCGCCACTGCGCATTGGTGTAATCGGTGACGTTGGCCCCCTTGAAGGCGATCGTTCCGGCGTCGACCTGCGCGTTGGGCGCGAGTAGGCCGATGGCGGCCATGGCGGAGGTGGACTTGCCGGAGCCGGACTCACCCACGATGGCGGTGATCTCCCCTGGATGGACTTCCAGGCTAACGCCCTGCACGGCTGGGATTTCGCCCGCGGCCGTAGTGTAGGAGACGTTCAAGTCACGGATGGTGAGCAAAGGACTATTCTGTGCAGCCTTGTCTTTAGCTGTCTCTTTAACTGTCATTGTTTTTCTAAGCCTCCGCTCGGAAGTTGTGGGATAGACGGTTGGCAGAGACCACTACGGCCACGATGGCCAGGCCCGGCAGGATAATGAGCCACCAAGCGGTGGCCATGAAATCGCGGCCTTCGGCGATGATGAGGCCCCACTCCGGAGTCGGGGCCGGAGCGCCGTAGCCCAAAAAGCCGAGGATGGAAAGCTGCAAGATTGCAGAACCAAGCTGCAAAGTAGCCAGGGCGATGACCGGGGTCAGGGAGTTCGGCAGGATGTGGCGCGCCATGACCTGCATGGGGATCGCGCCGGCGCCGTAGGCGGCCTCAACGTAGTCGGAGCCGGCCACAGACATCACCTGCGAGCGGGCCAGACGGGCGAAGGTGGCAATAGAGGTCGCACCCACCGCGACGGCGGCCTGCAGGGAACCAAACCCCAGCACGATAATGATGGACAGGGAAAGCAGGATGCCCGGGATGGAAAGTAACACGTCCACCACGCGCATGATGATCGCATCCACCCAGCCGCGCAGCGAGCCGGCCAGAAGGCCCAGTAGCGTGCCCACCATAAGGCCCACTGCCACGGCGATGAGCGCGCCAATGAGTGACTGACGCGCACCATAGACCACGCGGGCATACAGGTCGCGGCCTACCGCGTCGGTGCCGAACCAGTGCTCAGAGCTGGGGTGCAAAAGAGCGACGTCGGTGCCGGCATAAGGATCCGAGTTGGTGAAAAGGCCCGGCACCAAAGCCGCCAGGAAGGCCACCGCGAGGATCACCAGCGCGAGGATGGAGGCTGGGCTGGTCCACGGGTTGCGCTGTGCGCGCGAGACGTGGTGGCGGTTGCGGCGCAGCTGCGTGGGTTGCGCGTTTGTGTTATTCGAGGTTGGAACGCTCATGCGCGGGCTCTCTTCGCGGATTCGGTCGATCCTGCAGTAGCAGTAACGGGACGGCGCAGGCGCACGTCCAGCACTGGGTAGAGCAGATCCACCACGAGGTTGATGATGACGTAAGCGGTAGCCGCGATCAGAACCACGGCCAGCAGCACCGGCGTATCGCGGTTCGAGACCGCCTGGGCAGTCATATAGCCCAGGCCGTTGCGTCCGAAGACGGTCTCCGTCACCACGGCGCCGCCTACGAGCTCACCGAAGAGCAGGCCCGCCATAGTCAGTGCCGGAAGGAGGGAGTTGCGCAAGATGTTGCGCCAGAAGATCCACGACTCCGAGGCGCCGCGAGCGCGCACTGCCTGCACGAAAGGCATCGACTGAGTCTCGTCGATGGAGCGAATCAGCACCTGGATAAGTGGTGCGGCCATCGGCACCGACAGCGTCAAGGTCGGCAGGATAAGGCCCTCTACCCCGGAAGGCTCGATGATGCGCACCCAGCCCAGCTGGAAGGAAAAGACCTGGATGAGCAGGATGCCAATCCAGAAACCGGGCAGGGAGACCATGAAAGATGGCAGCCCGCGGAAGAAGGTCGCAATCGCGCCGAGGCCCGGCAAGGTAGCCAGGAAGGCCACGATGAGCGCCACGACGATGGCCAGGCCAATCGCGCACGCGGCGAGGATAAGGGTGTGCGGGAGGGCGTCGGCAATCAGCGTCGACACCGCCGCGCCCGTCTGCGTAGAGTTACCAAAATGGCCGGTGAAAAAGCCTGCGAGCCCGGTAAAGAACTGCACGAGCAGCGGCTTATCGACGCCCATTTCCTCCCGGATGGCGACAATCTCCGCCTCCGAAAGGCCCAGTGCTGGGTCGCCAAAGCGCGACATCACGGCGTCGGAAGGCAGCGCGGAAAGCAGGAAGAAGGCCACCGTGTATGTCACGAGCAGCACCACGAGTGCCTGCCCGATGCGGGCAGCTAATTGTCGAGCAGTCATTTACTTCTCCTCCTGATTCAAGCTGACCTCGTAGAACCACGGGCGGGCCACCGACTCGGTGTGGAAACCGGAAACCTGCGGCGATACCGCGTAGACCTGCGGCTCCTCGAAAAAGGGAATGACGTAGGCCTGTTCGGTGAGGTAATCCTGCACCTCTTCGACAGCCTTCTTGCGGTCTTCAGACTTGGGGCTGGAGGTCACCTTGCCCAGCAGCCCTTCCAGCTCCGCGTCGAGAGGATTGCCCTCTTCGTCCTGGTTGAGCAGGGCGTCGCGGTTGTTCACCGAGTACATGGAGGAAATAACGTCATAGTCCGCGCGGCCGACCATGATGTGGTAGAGCTGCACCTTGTCGATGGACTTCGCATCTGCGTTCTGAGTTGCCTGGTCGCCAGGGTTAATCTCGATGGCGATGCCCAGCGCGCCTAGCTGATCCTGGACCATCGTCATGACTTCCTTGGAACGCGGCTGCGGCAGCGCGGTATTCGAGCGCAGCACTAGGCGCTTGCCGTCCTTGACGCGGATGCCATCGGGGCCGGGCTTCCAGCCGGCTTCGTCAAGCAGGCGCCTCGATTCCTCCGGGTCGAAGGTATAGGCCGCCGACTGATCCTTGAAACCCAAGCCGGTCTCGGCCACGGAAGACTTGGCCAGCGGGTAGGACTCGGAGAAGAGCACGCGGATAATTTCCTCGCTGTCGATGCCGTGAATGATGGCCTCGCGCACGCGCTTATCGCGCAGGAATGGGTGATTGAAGCGGAAGCCCAGCTGGTTGTTAATCGCATTGGTGCCGCGGGAGAAGATTTCTACACCCTTGTCTTCCAGCAGCGGCTCCTGCGGGGCAGAGATCTGGCGGGCGATGTCTGCCTGGCCGGAGATGATGGCGCCCGTGCGCACGGATTCCTCGGCTGCCAGGATGTAATGCACGCCGTCGATGTCGGCGCGGCCCTGGTGCTCTACGGCCGGTGGCGCCCAGTCATAGTCCTCGCGAGTCTTAAGCACGAGGTCGGTGCCGATCTTCTCCTCGTCGACCACGAATGGCCCGGAACCCACGAACTTCTTTGCATTACCGGGGCCAAAGCCCTCGTTGTCCAGCTGCAGAGAGCTATCCGCGAGCAGGCCTGCATTATAGGAGGAAGTAGCCTGCAAAAAGCCCGGCGAAGGCTCGGAGAAGTAGAACTTCACAGTGTCTTCGTCGACTACTTCGCCGCGCTCATAATTGGCAATCTGCTCCGAGGCCGTCAGGGTACGCTCAGTATCGCCCAAGCCATAAAGATCGAAGTTGCGCACCACGTTTTCCGCGGTCAGCGGGCTGCCGTCGGAGTAAGTCACATCCGTACGGATGTTAAATGTGTACTCGGTAGCGTCCTCGTTGACCTTCGGCATCTCCGTGGCTATCCATGGAGAAAGCTCGAGGGTCTCCGGGTCCTGGTACAGCAGGCGGTCGGTGAGCTGATTGACCACGCCACCGTTGGGATAAAAGCCGGCCGCTGGCGGATACAGCGTGCGGAAGAACTGCGGTTCGAGATAGGTCAGGACGTTGTCTTCATCCCCAGAACCCGCGCCGGTCGATGTCGCGCATCCTACAAGAAGGGCCGCGGCACCCACCACGCTGGCGATGGTGCGAATCAGTTTCACTTTCTAAAGCCTTCGAGTTTTAAAGAGATTGCTATTAGCCATGTAAATTAACACAACATAGACATGTTAGTATCTATTCCATAGACAGTCCGGTCTAGAAAAATTCTCAAAACGGCGAGCCCGCAAGCTCGCCTCAAAGGATGAATTAAATGATTTCGCCAGATTCAACCCCCTCCATCGCCATCGTTGGCATGGGGCCTCGCGGCATCTCCGTGATAGAGCGGTTGGCCGCGCACCTCAATGCCCGCAGCGACTCTCCCGCCCTCGCGCTGCATCTCATCGACGACGCCCAGTTCGGCGCCGGCCGCATCTGGGACACCGAACAAACCCAGACGCTGTGCATGAATACCCTCGCCGGTGCCGTCACACTGTTCACCGAGCCTGGCTCCACCATGAGCGCCCCGGTTCTCGAGGGCCCCATTCAGTACGAGTGGATTCAGCTACTACGCGGCGAGCGCGAGGGCATCTCTCCAGAAAAGCAGGCGCTTTTCGACGCCCACCCCGTCACCATCGACGAGTCTTTCCGCACCGAAATTGAGTCCAGCCGCCCCGAGTCCAACCCTTCCCGCGCGCTCTATGGCGCTTATCTGCGCTGGGCTTTTGAGGTGGCATTGGCACAGTTGCCAGATACTGTCACCGTCTCAAATCACCCCTCCCGCGCGGTTGCTGTGCGCGAAGAAGGCACGCAGGACGTCATCGAGCTTGCCGACGGCTCTAGCGTCACCGCCGATTCCACCGTGCTGGCTTATGGCTGGCAGGTGCCGGGCCTTAACGACTCTGAGCAACACCTTACTGAGGCCACCGCCGCCTCCGACTCGCTCCACTGGGTACGCCCTAATAACCCGGTGGAACAGGACATTGCCGAAATCCCTGCCGGCCAAGAGGTCTTGGTGCGCGGCCTGGGCATGGGCTTCTTCGACATCATGGCGCTGCTGACCATCGACCGCGGCGGTGTCTTCCACGAAGACACGTCCACTCGCTCCGGCCTGCGCTATGAGCCCTCCGGCAACGAGCCGCATCTCATCGCCTCCTCGGGCCGCGGCTACCCCTATATTCCCAAGTCTGACTATCACTCACTCCCACCGCGCGCAAAACTTATGCGCTTCCGCGAACAACTCGCGAAGGTAGAAGGCGGCGAAATCGATTTCGGCCGCGACCTACTCCCCCACATCGCTCGCGATGCTTATGCCGAGTACTACGAGACACAGGCCCGCGTTAACTCTGCGGCACTGCAGGTTCCACTGGAAGAGATCATTGCGCGCATTGATGCGGCGAAACTTAATTCCCAAAACATCGTCGGCATCTCCCAGGAGCTCAATGCGGCACTCAAAGATGTTTCTGCCGAGCCGCTCGATCTCTCCCACTGGGTCAATCCGTTGGATGCTTTCACGGGTTCCACCGCAGAAGAGCTCACCGCGTACATCGCGGACAGCTTGGCGGACGATATCATCGCCGCCGATGCCGCTCAGGATTCCCCGCTGAAGTCTGCGCTGTGGGCAGCTTCCTCCGCCCGCAAGCCCTCTGCCATCGCAGGCTCTGAAGGCCGCCTGGACTGGGAATCACGCACCAGCAATTACAAAGAGTTCATGGCCTTTGGCCAGATGGTCGGCTCCGGCCCACCCCTGTTCCGCGTCCGCCAGCTACTCGCTCTCGTGGACGCTGGCGTGGTCTCCTTCTTGGGCGGCCGCCCCGCACTGAGCTGGGACGACGAATTCACGCTGACTTCCGGCCCACGCTCTGCTTCGAGCCCGTGGCTGATTGATGCGTGGATGCACTCTCCCGACGTGCGTCGCCCAGCCGACCCGCTAGCGGTATCGCTTAAGGACCGCGTTCGCCCCTTCCTGGACCATGGCAACCCCACCGGTTCCCCAGAGACCACGTGGGAGCGCAAGGTGGTTCGCCCCGACGGCAGCGTCGACCCGCGCCTGCACGTCATCGGCATCCCTACCTACTCACAGTGGCCGGATACCACCATCTCCCCGATGCCTGGCACCGACCCACTGATGCTGCAGGAGACCGACCGCACCGCCGGCTCGCTGTTAGCGGCACTTCGCTAGCGCGCCCCTGCGCCCTTTCCATCCTCACCATTTACTCAAATACCCAGGGCTGGAAACCAAGACCTCCAGTTCGACTTCGCGGCTGATGAAAAATCCAACGAGGCTATCTAGGAGGTCTGGGTGCCCAGCCCTGGGTATCTGTTCGAGTAAGGCCGCCGCCTCCCTAACCCAACGTGTCCAATGCCTGCTCGAAGTCCGCAATAAGATCGGCGATATCCTCGATGCCGACCGAGATGCGCACCAAGTCCGCAGGTGGAACCAACTCAGAGCCCGCGGCGGACACATGGGTCATATTCTGCGGATGCTCAATCAGCGATTCCACGCCGCCCAGCGACTCCGCGAGTGAGACCAGCTTCGTGTTCAGGCAAATCTGCTTTGCGTGCTCCTCGTTATGGAAGCGCACCGACATCATGCCGCCGAAGCCGCGCATTTGCCGTGCAGCCAATTCATGTCCCGGATGCGTCGGTAGCCCCGGATACAGCACCTGCTTTACTTCGGGCCGCGATTCCAAGTATTCGGCTACTGCCTGCGCATTTTCACAGTGCCTATCCATCCGCAGCCCCAACGTCTTAATGCCGCGAGCGGTGAGATATGCATCAAAGGGCGAAGACACCGCACCGACGTTGCCCTGGAAGTACAACAAGCGCTCGTCCATCTCAGCGGAATTTGTCACCACTGCTCCGCCCAACACATCAGAATGGCCGCCCAAGTATTTGGTGGTGGAATGCACCACGTGGTCCGCGCCCAGTTCAAGCGGATTCTGCAGGTATGGAGTGGCAAAGGTATTATCCACGACCACTTGGGCGCCGCTCTTGCACGCGGCAACTGCGGCGATGTCAGTGATATTCAGCGCCGGGTTGGTTGGGGTTTCCAGCCAAATCAGCTTGGTGTTTTCGCGGATGGCCCCAGCAACCGCCGCGGCGTCGGATGTATCTACGATGTCAAGCTCACTGCCCCACTGCCCATAGTCGTTGTTGAGCAGGCGATACATTCCGCCATAAGCATCATTCCCCAAGATAGCGTGGTCACCCGGGCGCAAGATAATGCGCAACAGCGTATCGATGGCTGCCATGCCAGATGAAAAAGCCCGCGCATATTGCGCATTCTCTAATGCGGCAAGCGTTAGCTCGAGCGAGCGCACCGTGGGGTTAGCCACGCGCCCGTATTCATAGCCGCCGCGCAACTGCGCCAGACCATCTTGTTGAAAGGTGGTCGAGGCATAAATCGGTACGTTGATGCTGCCCATGTGGCTATCGGGCTGGTAGCCAGCATGGATGGAGCGAGAGTGGAATCCAGAAGCACGCTTAACAGTCATGTCTAAAAATTGTAGACAAAGCTGTCCACTTTGCCCGCGGATTACTTCTTTAAATTCATTGCAGCACTTAACGCGACACTGAGCTGGAACTTTAGGAAACGCCGAGCCCGTGGTCCATGCCCAACGATTGCCCTTTACGTACCATGGTGTGGCTGCGCGTAGCAGATTTCGCTAGCCCATCGTTGCTAGCCCCGTCACCGCACGCCCTCGCACACTTTCCCCAAATAGAAAGCACTATGAGCCCTAATTTCGCACCGCATATGACGCTCGCCCAAGGCGAGACCACTCCACAAGAGGCAGTAGATAACCTCACCGGCTTGTGGGAAAACGAAACCACCCAGGCATGGCTCGTGGATAAGCCCATCCGCGTGGCTATCATCCTTCTCATCGCGCTCGTCGGCCACTGGTTGCTACGCCGCCTCATCACGAAGCTGGCAGATAACAGCATCAAAAACGGCCGCCTGAAGTCCCAGATTCGCCCGCGCCGCAAAGCTGCAAAACAGGAAACCGCACTGTCCAAATCCCACGAGGCGCGCCGCGTTTCCCGCCTGCAGACTTTGGCTAGCGTGGGCCGTTCCGCCGCGGGCATTTTCATCTGGGTCTGGGCCGTGCTCGCAATCCTGGACGAGGTCGGCGTCAACGTTGCCCCACTCGTAGCCTCCGCAGGTGTGGTCGGTGTTGCCCTTGGTTTCGGCGCTCAGTCACTGGTCAAGGACTTCCTCTCCGGCATCTTCATGTTGTTGGAGGATCAGTACGGCATCGGCGACACCATCGATTTGGGCAACGGTGTCTTCGGCGACGTTGAGTCGATTTCCCTGCGCATCACTACCGTGCGCGATATCGACGGCGCCCTGTGGTACGTCCGCAATGGCGAGATCCTGCAGGTGGCTAACCACTCCGACCACTACTCCGTGGCCCGCGTGCAGGTTCCGGTCGCGCTTTCCAACGACCCGGATAAGGCCTTTGACGTCATCTCCAAGACGGTTGAAGAAGCCGCGCTTGACGACGCCATCCGCGACGACCTCCTAGACAAGCCCGACGTCAATGGAATTTCCAGCCTCGAGGTCGACCATATGTCCTTCCGCGTCGTGGTCAAGACCTTGCCAGGAAAGCAGTGGGGCGTGCAGCGCAAACTGCAGTCGAAGATTCTCAACGCGATGCATGCCAACGACATCGATACCCCATACCCACAGGGCGTGGCCTTCTTTGACATGGACGAGGCTCCAGACGCACAGGTAGAAAGCCTCAGCCCTTCGACCCCAGGAAACGAGTCTTAAATCATGCCGTCTGAAAAGCAGCCAGCCAGCGTTTATGAGGCAATCGGCGGCATGGAGACCTTCGAAAAGTTGGTCCACGGTTTCTATGCCCAAGTCCGCAACGATGACGTCATCGGCCCGATGTACCCCGATGCCGATTGGGAGGGCGCTGAGGAGCGCCTCAAATGGTTCTTGGTTCAATACTGGGGCGGCCCGCAGCTTTTCAGCGAAAACCGCGGGCATCCGCGCCTGCGCATGCGCCATGCCCCGTATCCCGTGGACCAGAAAGCCCATGATCGCTGGTTAGAGCTCATGGGCAATTCCCTGGCGGAGATTGATGAGCAGACGATTCCGCCGGCCTATCGCCACATGATTTGGGATCACATGCAGCGCGTGGCGCAGATGCTCATCAATCGCTAGGGTTTAATCCTCCCAATTAAAGGCCCGACGCACCGGCTCAGAAATGAGCTTGCCGTCGCGGGTCATCACACCGCCGGACAAGCCTGGGAAGCGCTCGATGGCACCATCGACACCCTGCGCTGCGACTGCGCGAATATACGGCAGAGTTGCCGAGTTCAGCGCCCGCGCAGAGGTGTTGGCCACCGCGCCCGGCATGTTGGCCACGCAGTAGAACAAAGTGTCGTGAACCTTGAAGGTCGGCTCATCGTGCGAAGTCTTGCGCGAGTTCTCGAAGCAGCCACCTTGGTCAATCGCGACGTCGACAAGCACAGCTCCCGGCTTCATCTTCTTGACTGTTTCCTCGCGCACCAACTTCGGCGCAGCGGCGCCTGGCACAAGGACAGCGCCGATGACGAGATCGGCTTCTAAGAGCTCCGCCTCCAGGGTGGCTGGGTCAGAAATGAGCGTGCGGACGGTGCCCTGGTACTGCTCGTCAAAGCGCTGCAACACATGCGGATCCAGGTCCAGAACCGTCACCTCGGCGCGGAGGCCACGGGCCATCGCCACGGCCGAGGCACCGACCTGGCCACCGCCAATAACGACGACGCGGGCGGCCTGCGTGCCCGGAACACCCGACAACAGCACGCCGCGGCCGCCCTGCGTGGACAAGAGGTGATGCACGCCCTCCATCACCGCGAGACGTCCCGCCACCTGGGACATCGGAGTAAGAAGCGGCAAGGTGCCGTGGCGGTCGGTGACAGTCTCGTAGGCCACCGAAGTGGTCTTGGCTTCTACGAGGGCATCGGTAAGAGGCCGGTCCGCCGCCAGGTGCAGGTAGGTAAACACGATGAGGTCTGGGCGCAGGTAGCCATATTCGGAGGCCTGCGGCTCCTTGACCTTGACCACCATCTCCGCCTGCTCCCAAGTCTCTGCGGCGGTAGGCATGATGCGCGCACCGGCGTCCTCGTAATCGCTATCAGGGAAGGAAGCGCCCACGCCAGCGCCGGTTTCCACCAGCACCTCGTGCCCATCTTTTACGAGTGTTTGCACCGCAAGTGGGGTCAGAGCAACGCGGTTTTCGTTGTTCATAATTTCTTTAGGGACGCCAATGCGCATTCTAGAACTCCTTAAGCAAGAAAATTTTGATGGATAAACTCCTCCCCAAAGAGTAACGCACAGCACAAATGATTTCGAGTGTGATTTTCTACCACGGCTCGCGGAGGCCATAGCACACCGCTACCATCCTTAGAATGACGCAAATAAACCGTGGATTTTTCGAGCTCAGCCGCTCCTTTGGCCCACTCGGCTGGACGGCTTTCGGAGGGCCCGCGGTGCTTTTATAGCGAGTTAGAAGAGGGACAAGCGCGTCGAGCGATAAACGCTACCGAAGGGCGCGTCGACGCGTACCCACCGACCGAGGCCGGAGACACGCAGGTGGCGTGGGATATCCATGGGCGCAGCAAAACCGGGAATTAGGCCTAGGCTCGTGCAGGCAAAGATCATCCGCATGGGAATCTCAACCTCTTGCTCCGCACCACCGCTAACCGTGACCACGGTCTGATTCAACAAGCTAGCAGGCGGGCCCATCGGGCCAGAGAACTGGCGTGCTAACTGTTGGCCTTTATCCGAGAGCTCACGGACCACCTCGACGGGCAGGGTGTCGATAAGCTGAAAGCCCGTGGCTGGCGGCAGCGCACCGGGCCAAGAAGGATCGCGGGCTGGGCCTAAGTCCAGCGTCGCAGACTCAATCCCGGCGAGCACAAGCGCATCATGCAGGGTCTGCGCGGAAACCACTGCCCCATCGCGGGACACAACGGCCTCTATGCGGCGGGCGGCGACGACCTCGAACGGAGTGGTAACGAAAGCCTCGACGGTCTGGGCGTCGAATTGACGCAAGCGCACCACTGCCGAAGCATCCAACCCCACCGCACGTGCGAGAAGGGCCCGCAAACCAGGTCCACCACTTAATAATTCGAGTAATTCATGAACCATGGTCTGCGGGCCCTCCTAGACAAACTGCTCACGCATCGAGCCGGATTTGGCTCGCGCTATGCGTCCAGCTTAACCAAAGCATTCTCCGTGATGACTTTCTTTTCTTCCTCGGAGACGGGACGCGGCGCCTGCGTTACCTTATCGATGACCACCTGGGTGCAGGTGACCACGCAAGTTACGTTGCCAGCACCGTCTTTGATTTCCTGCCGGGTGGTAAACGAGGTATTGCCTAGGCGTACTACAGCAGTCTCTACGGTGACGGTGGAATTCTTTCCATCCCACTTCAGCGGGCGAACATAGTCGACGTCGAGATGACGCACGAACGCAATGAGTTCCAAACCCTGCTTGTAGAAATGGTCCATGGCAAATGCCAGGCGGGCCTCCTGCGCCAACTCGATATAGTTGGCGTTCATCATGTGGCCGTACATGTCGAAGTCCGACCACCGTACGCCTACAGAATGGGCGTGCACCTTTTCAGAAGACATTGATTCCTTTTACTAGCTAGTAGTCACTCTTATCGGGTCAGCTTGCGGTGGGTAACACGGCTCGGGCGAGCAGCGTCTTCACCTAGGCGCTCGATCTTGTTCTTTTCATAGTCACCGAAGTTGCCCTCGAACCAGAACCACTGGCCTTCTGCAACATTGCCCTCCCACGCGAGGATGTGGGTACAGGTGCGGTCCAGGAACCAGCGGTCGTGGGAAATGACCACTGCACAGCCCGGGAACTTCTCTAGAGCGTTTTCCAGGGAGCCCAGGGTCTCGACGTCCAGGTCGTTGGTTGGCTCGTCGAGGAGGATCAGGTTGCCGCCCTCTTTCAGGGTCAGCGCCAGGTTGAGGCGGTTGCGCTCACCACCGGAGAGCACCTTGGAAGGCTTCTGTTGGTCCGGGCCCTTGAAGCCGAATGCGGACAGGTATGCACGAGAAGGCATTTCGTTCTGGCCGACGTGGATGTAATCCAATCCGTCAGAAACGACCTCCCAGACGGTTGCCTCTGGGTCAATATTCTCGCGGCCCTGGTCAACGTAGGACAGCTTGACGGTCTCGCCAACCTCGACGGTGCCCTCGTCCGGCTGCTCCAGGCCAACGATGGTCTTGAACAGGGTGGACTTACCGACGCCGTTCGGACCGATGACGCCCACGATGCCGTTACGCGGCAGGGTGAAGGAGAGATCCTTGATCAGGGTGCGACCGTCGAAGCCCTTGACCAGGTTCTTGACCTCAACGACCTTGTTGCCCAGGCGTGGAGGGGTAGGAATCTGGATTTCTTCGAAGTCGAGCTTGCGGTACTGCTCAGCCTCAGCAGCCATCTCCTCGTAGCGCTGGAGACGAGCCTTGTTCTTTGCCTGACGTGCCTTGGCACCGGAACGAACCCAGGCGAGCTCTTCCTTCAGGCGCTTTTGCAGCTTCTTATCCTTGGCGCCAGCAACCTCGAGACGCTCGGCCTTCTTCTCCAGGTAGGTGGAGTAGTTGCCCTCGTATGGGTAGAGCTTGCCGCGGTCAACCTCACAGATCCAACCCGCGACGTGGTCGAGGAAGTAACGGTCGTGGGTAACGGCTAGGACGGCACCCGGGTAGTCAGCAAGGTGCTTTTCCAGCCACTCCACGGACTCGGCGTCCAGGTGGTTGGTTGGCTCGTCGAGCAGCAACAGGTCAGGCTCTGAAAGCAGCAGCTTCGCCAGCGCAACGCGGCGGCGCTCACCACCGGAAAGGTTGTTTACCGGGGCGTCGGAAGGCGGGCAGCGCAGAGCTTCCATCGCCTGCTCAATCTTGGAGTCAACCTCCCAGGCGTCGGCAGCGTCCAGCTCCTCCTGCAGCTTGCCCATTTCTTCCATGAGCTCGTCGGTGTAGTTCGTAGCCATCTCTTCCGCGATAGCTTCGAAGCGCTGCTTCTTCTCGAAGATGTCACCGAGGCCCTCTTCCACGTTGCCGCGGACCGTCTTTTCCTCGTTGAGCGGTGGCTCCTGCAGGAGGATGCCCACGGTCTTGCCCGGGTCGATGAATGCTTCACCGTTGGAAGGCTGATCAATGCCGGCCATGATCTTCAGAATGGAGGACTTACCTGCACCATTCGGGCCGACGACACCAATCTTGGCGCCTGGGTAGAAGGCCATCGTTACGTTGTCGAGAATGAGCTTCTCGCCGACTGCCTTACGCACGTTTTTCATCGTGTAGATGAATTCGCCCATGTTTCACCCTTTGCTTGAACTTAGGAATGGTTTATAACACAACAAAGAGTACATGACATGGATGTACCTAGCGCCCCGGGCTGGGATTAGCGTGTGATTTCAATCCCCCGCTTTGCACCTCCCCGGGGCGCCCAGGTCGCAGGCATCCACAAGGCGGTGCTTAGCTGCCTACCGATTGCTCGGCGGGCGCCTCGGCCTCCTCGAACGACTCCTCGGCTGCATTCGCCTTACTATGCGCAGCTTGACGGCGATCGGCTGCGGTGTCGTGCTTATCGTCATGGTCTTGGGTGCCGGCACCTGCGGCCATCGACGCCGTCCTGTCCACATCGACTTCCGGCATCGTCTCGCCCGAAGCAGGTGCCTCCAATCCGTCGGTTTCATAGACGCGCTCGAGCTTGCGGGAGGAGATAACGTAGCGGTTTAGGTCTAGGCCGACATAGAAAGCCTTGATAAAGGTGCGGAACTTATTCTGGCCATCGGGCGCCAGCCAGGAATCGGAGCAGACCGAGCCGACCACGATGACCGGCATTCCGCGGTGCAATGACTTCTTAACGTTGATCGCGAACTGACCCCACAGCTCCACGTCGATGTAGATGAGGTCGGTATCGCGCCACTCACGGACTCCGTTGTCCGCATTATCCACCGGGATGCGGCGGGAGGATGCCACGCGCAGGCGCGCCTTGTACATGTCGGTGTTGACTCTGATGAGCTCGGGTTCGTGCGTGAGATGGCCGGTGATGGTGATTGGTAGCTGAGACATGTGCTTTAGAAAATCCTTTGCTGAGCTAGCGAAACTTGTGAGTACAGGTCTTCCTGCCTCGCGGTGTTTTAAGAAGGTCGTGTAAATACCTTCCTTGCTCGAATCATCGCTAGCGTCCTAGCACTGCCACAAGGGCCGATTTTCCTAGCTGTGGATAACTTGTTGGAAGCATCAACAAAAGTTAATCCCCTGCCCGAAGCGGCAGGGGATCTATCCACAAAAAGAACTTCGCTCAGAAAAATAACCGGCTCTACTGCAACGATTACTGCTGCCGGAATCCAGTGGCGTCGCCCTCACTCATGCGGCGCAACATTTCGTTGTAATCCTCCAGCTCCGCATCGCCGTCGACCTCTGCCTTTGCATCGTGGCGGCGAGCGGTAGCACGGTCATCGCGCAGCCAGTCCAAAAAGAGTTTGCCAAAGACGATGACCAACGGGAACTGGCCAAAGCCCCACGCGATGCCGCCGCCCACGCGCTGATCCTGCAGCAAGTCCGGGTGCCACGGCAGCCCCAGCGACTCATAAAACTCCACGCCGAGCACGCTCTGCAGCTGCATCAGGTAGACGCCGGCGAAAAGGTGCAGCGGCATCGAGAAGAACAACACCAGAAGGCGCAGGTTAGTCGGCGCGCGGAACGGCAACGGATCCGGGCCGATAACCTCCCAGTAATAGATATAGCCCGAGACCAAGAAGACCCAGTTCATGATTACGTGGCCGGCATGCTCAGAAACCGCGAACTGATACAGCTCCGGATAAAGGTAGAGCACGTACAAAAAGGTCAGGAACTGAATCAGATTGACCGCCGGATGGGTAAGAAACTTCAAAAGCTTCGACTTAGTTACCGCCACCGCCAAGTCATGGACAGTGGGACGCCCCGGCGCGCCGGGCTCAAAGGCCTCCATCACCAAGGTCAGCGGTGCGCCGAGCACGAGGAAGAGCGGAACCGCCATGGAAAGGAGCATATGCCCCAGCATGTGTATGGAATAAAGCGCCGGGATATAAAGGCCGATGCCCGAGCTCATGATGAAGGTCAGGCCTAAGGCGCCCAGCATAAACCAGGTGGTTCGGACCCGCGACCAGTTAAGGCCGCGGCGGCGCAGGCGCAGCAGCGCGTAGCCATAGGCGGCAGCAAGCACGAGCCCCAAAGTGCCAAACATGAGGTCATAGCGGTACATGGTCCAGACGTTGGTCACCGTCGGGGCGTCGAGAAGCTCGTAGCCCAAGAGCACCTGCATGTTGTTCAGGTTCGGATCGCGCGGCGGCGGGGGCGGCGTGCGGCCCATGGAAATAGCCACGCCCACGGTGGCTGCCATCACGAGGATTTCCACGAATGCGACGCGGCGGAAAAGCAGCGGACGGCGCTCCAGCTGCGGCATGGTGATCTGGCGATGCGCTAGTCCAAAGACGGCAAGCAGAACAGTAAGCACCGCCTTGGTGACGATGATAAGGCCATAGCGGGTGCTAAACAGGTCTGCTAGCTCAACGCGGATGAGCGCATTAATCACGCCGGAGGCGGCCATAGCCACGATGGAGATGAAAGCAACCACCGAGTAGCGGCGCACAGCCGTAGGCATGTCTGGTCCCAGACGGCGACTATGGGCTATAAGCCCCAGCAATCCACCCACCCAAAGCACCATGAAGAAAAGGTGGAAGAGCAGGGAGTTCGTGCCGTAATCATGATCGCCGCCGGAAGCAGAGTGACCTTCCATGCCGAGGGGCACAATCTGCATGAGTGCGAAGAAAAACGCAATGGGCTGCAGGGACCATTTCTTAGAAACCAGGCCCAGCACGCCGGCAACAACCGCGAGGGCGGCTGTAACCAACCAGGCCTGGGAGGTGGAAATGCTATCCATCGCCATGCTCATCAGCTGCGGGTTGAGGACTTTGAGGAAAGGCGTGCCCGTCAGATCGGACATAACCAGCGGCACTTCCAGCAGAGATACCACTGCCACGCCAAAAGCTGCCAGGGCGCCGGCGCGGGCGGCGATGTGTCCATCGACGCTTAAGCGCGACTCAATGAGACAATCATTGTCTTTTTTAGGAATTTGCGGCGCAACGAGAAAGGCTGAAACCATGTACGAGCCCACCGACAGCGCCATTAAAATCCAGGCGACGCCGCGGAAAAATGGCAGGCCGAATGTGGTCAAACGCCCGGGATCGGGAATGCCCAATGCCGCGAGTGACTCCGCCAGAAAGAACAGGGAAATGACACCAGCAACCAGCCCTGAAACGATAAGAGCCGCGAGGTAGACCGTTGTAGCACCTTTGGCGCCACGTTTTCCACCTTTGAAAACTGTGTTCTTGGACGCAGCGCCCTGCGCCGGCGAATCCGTTGCCGAAGCCGCGCGAGCCGCTGAGCTGGCAGTTTCTTCCCGCTTTTCCATAGGCGCAGTCTACCGCCCAAACCGTCTTCTTACCTAAAACGAATAATCTTTTAAGTTCTGGCATAATTATCCCCTATGGATTCACGCCAGCTACTCTACTTTCGTTCCGTAGTGGACTACGGATCTTTCACTCATGCGGCTGAAGCTCTAGATATGACTCAGCCTTCTCTCAGTCTCTCTATCCGTAAGCTCGAAAAGGAGCTTGACGTTCAACTCCTGACCCGCGGCCGCGCCGGTGTTAAGACCACCGAAGCGGGCGACTACCTCTATTCCATCGCCGCGAAGATGGACACCCTGCTTAGCGACGCCGCACAGCGCATCACCGAGATCGCCAGCGGCGCCGCCGGCAGCGTCTCTATCGCGTCTGCGCCGGAGTTCAACTGGCTGTTTATGCCAGAGGTTCTTCACCGCATGGTGGATCGCGCCCCTGAGGTCAACATCTTCTTGGACGATCCGGAACCGACCATAACCCTGCGCCGCATCCTCGAAGGCTCCATCGACCTAGGCCTGATGCCTTCGACTGACCCACACGCATTTGCCCAGCGTTACCACGACGAGCTCAACGTCCATGTAGCCAGCGAGATGGAATTCCGCGTCGCTGTACCGGATCGCCTCCAGCACCTGCCCAACCCTGTTTCCCTTCACGACATCGCGGAAGAAACGTGGATCCTGCCTCCGCGCAACCCTGAATTCGTTGGCCTTCCTGAGCTGCTGGACCAGGTCTTTGCCAAGCACCCGGACGCCGTCCCTAACCGCGTCCAAGAAATCTCTACCCTCCAGACCGGCCTCCCGCTGGTTTCCGGCGGCATCGGCGTGTGCCTTGTCCCCAGCTCGGCGCAGGCGCTCAACCACCGCGGCATTCACCTCCGCGAGATTGCAGAAGGCATCCCACCGATGCAGTCCTTGCTCATCTACCGCCGCGACCGCGACCTTTCCCCTGCCGCCAACCAGCTGGTAGATCTCATCCTTTCCGTTGGCGGCGAGAGCGAAGAAACCCTTCTTCACAAGTCCGCCCACTCGGCAGAAGCGGACAAGGCCTAAGACGCTAAGCCCTACTTTTAGTACGGGAGGCCGGCTGGTCTAAGATGAAGGCCTAAGCCTCCATAGCTCAGCGGATTAGAGCAGTGGGTTTCTACCCCATGTGTCGCGGGTTCGAGTCCTGCTGGGGGCACCGCCGAAAAGGCCACTTTACTGGAAAGTTTCTTCCACAGATTGGTGGCCTTTTCTTTGGTTTTATCGGTCTGGATTAGTAAGCGCGCCTAAAATGACAAGCATGGATATCACGCTGGCCACCTTCGTCACTGCCCCAGAAGAAGCGCTCATCGGCATGCGTTTTGCCAACGCATGGGCGCCTTCGCCGGAATACGCACAATCGCGCAACTCGGTTCTGACCGGCCAGTATCCGCAGCGCGGCGCCACTACCCGTATCACCGATATCTTCCGCGAGGCCGGCTACCGCATCAGCGAGGACATCGACTCGCCCCCCGGCACTGCTGAGCAGCCCGTGTTCCGGCTGCTCGAGGAACCTGCGGAGCCGGCCCGGTTGCGCGACGTCGCCAAGCACAGCGTCCTTGCTGTGTGTTCCTTAAGCGGCGGGCCCTCGCCGATGTCGCTGTCGTGGCCGGGTGCTACGGATCAAAAGCTGGTGGAGCCGTGCCCAGAGCTAGTCTCCCCGATGGACCTGGCGCCGACGCTTGCCGCCATCGCGGGCCTTGATGTGCGCCCGAATGCGCATCTTTCCTTCGACGGCCTCAACCTCGTTCCTGTCGTGCGCTATGGCGCTTCCGGGCACGCGGCGTTGTTCTTCGACAATGGCGTGCGCATGCAGGACGCGGTGCTTATCGACGACGTCGCCAGCCCCGCACACCACGCCGCCAGGCTCCGCGATGAATGGGAAACCTGGCATAGGTTCATGGGCTTTGGGCCACTGCAGTAGGGCTTAGCTGCCTACCGGCATCACGACCCACAGGATGATATAAGCCAGCACACCGGAAAAGCCTGCCAAAGTGGCAACAACGAAGAGGATGCGCACCAACGTGGGATCCAGGTTGTAGGTCTGAGCAATGCCGCCGCACACGCCTCCGATGTACAAATCTGTGCTCGAGCGGGTCAAACGGGTATTCATGATTGTCCTTTCTTCTTAGTGTGCGCCTTCCATTAAAGCTTCTCGGCAGGCCACACGCATCAGGTAAAACCCCGAGAATCACCCTGATGTTTTGCTTTCGTCTACGCTGGTTGAAAACTTCTTTTCGGCGAAAGGACACAATCACAATGGCTAAAAACGCAGGTCTTCCCGCACCCACCCGCAATTCCTATGCGCTACTTACGGGCGCTAGCCAGGGCATCGGCGAGGCGATGGCGCGCGATCTGGCCGCCCGCGGTTATAACGTCATTTTGGTGGCGCGCCGCCAGGAAGTCCTCGAGCGCATCGCGGATGAACTGAAGACGAAGCACGAGATCGATGCGATCGCTCTGGCCGCCGACTTAGCAAAGGAAGCCGACGTCGACCGCGTCATCGAGTTCATGGCCGGCAAAGAGATTTCCATCATCGTCAACTCCGCGGGCATCGCCAGCTTTGGCAAATTCATGGACCAGGACTGGGACTATGAGAACAAGCAATTCGATCTCAACGGCAAGGCCGTGCACCGCCTGACCCGCGCCGCTTTGGACCAGATGCTGCCGCGTCGCTCCGGCGCTATCTGCAACGTTGGTTCTGCAGCGGGCAACGTCTCCATCCCGAACAACGCCACCTATGTATTTACAAAGGCAGGCGTCAACGCTTTCACCGAGGCGCTGCACTACGAGCTCAAAGGCTCTGGCGTCAGCTGTACCTTGCTAGCCCCCGGCCCGGTGCGCGATGCCGTCATCCCGGAAGAAGAGCAGTCCATCGTAGATAAGGTAGTTCCTGACTTCCTGTGGACCACCTACGAGTCCTGCTCCGCAGAGACCCTAGAGGCTATGGCTCGCAACCAGCGCCGCGTGGTGCCAGGCCCGCTGTCGAAGGCCATGAATACGCTTGGCCAAATCATTCCTACCCCGATTGCCGCACCGCTCATCGGCAGCTTCTACTCAAAGATGGCCTAAGGCACTCCCACCCTTTCCGCGAGCCTGCTTTTGGTGTGCCTTACTCAACTACAGAGGAAGAGCGAGCGTTCTTGCGCTCTACCCAGAAGTCGGCGTTCTTGATGCCCAGAGCTTCAGGGTCGAAGACCGGATCCTTGCCAGCCTTCTTCTGCGCGCTGTAGTCCTTGAGGCACTTGAGTGCCGGGACCTGGAGGAAGAGGACGGCGATGATGTTAAGCCATGCGGTGGCGCCCACTCCGATGTCGCCCAATGCCCACGCGGAGCCCGGGGTGGTGGTAGCACCAATGATGACGGAGATGATGATGAGGCCGCGCAGGACCCACACCAGCGCGCGGCGTGCGCCAGCATTCTTGATCCAGCGGTTGAAGTAGGTGAGGTTGGTCTCTGCCATGTAGTAGTAAGCCAGAACGGTGGTGAAGGCGAAGAACGCGATAGCAATTGCCACGAAGGAAGCGCCGACCCCGTTGAATACCGAGTCCATACCGGATTGAACGAAGCCTGGGCCGACCTCAATGCCGTCAGGCAGGGAGCCGGCGTAGCGAACGGCGCCGTCCTCGGACTCGCCTTCGAAGACCTTGTACATGTCAGTGGAGATGATGATGAAGGCGGTGGCCGAGCAGACGAAGAGGGTATCGACGTAGACGGCGAATGCTTGAACGAAGCCCTGCTTTGCTGGGTGGGAAACCTCAGCAGCTGCTGCCGACTGCGGGCCGGTGCCCTGGCCTGCCTCGTTGGAGTAGATACCGCGCTTTACGCCCCACATGATTGCAGAGCCCAGCATGCCCGCGAATCCTGCTTCCATGTCAAATGCAGACTTGAAGATGAGGCCAAAAACGTGTGGAATGTCGCCGAAGTTCATGAACAGGATGGTCAGCGCAATGATGATATAAGCGCCGGCCATGAATGGAACGATGAGCGAGGTGAAGTTAGCGATACGCTTGACGCCACCGATGATGATGAAGGCCAAGACGCCAGCCAGGATGACTGCGGACCAGGTGACGTTGACACCCCAGGCGTTCCCCACTGCAGCGGCCACACCGTTGGCCTGGATGCCTGGGAGAAAGTAGCTGGTAGCCAGAGTCATGGCGACAGCGAAGATGATGCCGTAGACCAGCATGAACGGGCCCACAGAGGTGTGACGGTAAGCCTTTTCGATGTAGTACGCCGGGCCACCGCGGTACTCGCCGGTGTCCTGATCCTTTTCCTTGTAGACCTGGGCGAGAGTACATTCCACGAACGAGGTAGCGGACCCCAACAGCGACACCGCCCACATCCAAAAGACAGCACCTGGGCCACCGAAGGCGATCGCCGTGGCAACACCGGCAATATTGCCGACGCCGACGCGACCGGCGAGGGAAATCATCAGGGACTGGAAGGAAGAAACACCGGAGTCTGATTTCTCGCCGTTCTTCAGCTGCGCAATCATGTCGGGAATACAGCGAATCTGCAACCCCTTGGTCACGATCGTGAAATAGACACCGGCGCCCAAGCACAGGAACACGAGTGCTGGGGACCAAATGAGGGAGTTGAGAACATCCAAGAACCCGGCCATATGAGGGAACCTACTTTCTAAAAGTGTGATCTCTAACATAAAGAGTGACATAAAGAATCATGCACTACTTCAATCGAACTTTGTGAGGATAATCACGAAAATGTTTTGGAAGAATCTAATTCTTCACATTACCTGTCGGTTGAACGAAATTTAATGCACAGCTCAAGGACCGTCAATACCGCTAAGACAAACCATTTAGAAAAACTGAACTATCTGCACCAAAACACACCCTTTGCCTACCCCCGCCACACCTTCCACGCCGGTGGATTAAATCAGACGGTGGGAAGGGAGGCGTCGACAAGCGCGGCTCTAGGAAGACTAAGGTTAAACCCATGACTGACATCGCCCCGAAGAATGACCGACTCGTCTGGATTGACTTGGAGATGACAGGGCTGGACCCGAAGCGCCACGTCATCGTGGAGGTGGCCGCCATCATCACTGATGGCAACCTCAACGTCATTGGTGAGGGAATCGACCTAGTGGTCCATGCCACGGAAGCGGAGCTCGCTGAGATGGATGACTTTGTCACCAACATGCACGCCAACTCCGGCCTGGATAAGGAAATCCGCGAATCCACCACCACTCTGCGGGAAGCCGAAGATGCCGTCCTGGCGCTCATCGCTGAGCACTGCGACCCCGAGCATCCTGCCCCCCTGGCAGGCAACTCCATCGCCACCGACCGCACCTTCATTCGCGCCTACATGCCGCGCTTGGATGAAGCGCTGCACTACCGCATGATTGACGTTTCCACCATCAAGGAGCTCAGCCGCCGTTGGTTCCCGCGCGCTTATTACAACCAGCCAGACAAGGGCATGGCGCACCGCGCGCTCCAGGACATCATCGAGTCCATCCGCGAGTTGGACTACTACCGCCGCAGTGTGTTCCGCACCGACGACGGTCCCTCCTCCGCGGAAGCAGCGGATCTCAAGGAGTCAACTACCGCTGACTACCAGGCGTTTTTGTAATTTACGCGGCGTGAGTTAATCTTATCCGTGCTGCTTTTAAGGCAGCGATGGTGGCTGTAGTTCAGCTGGTAGAGCACCAGGTTGTGATCCTGGGTGTCGCGGGTTCGAGCCCCGTCAGCCACCCCGATGAGGGCCCTAACCTGTTATTTTTCAGGTTAGGGCCTTATACTTTTCTCGCGCTATTTTTAGCCCCGTGGATTAAGGTGGCCGATTGTGTTTGGGATTTCTCGCTTCCCCACTCAGCCTTTGCCACGCTATGACCAAAGTGCCCAAAGAGCCGCAGCACAAATCATCGCGGCCTATTCCACGAGCTTTTCCTTTGCCTCCGAGCTGCTCGCTCCCCGCACACGCACCGATATCCGCAATCTTTATGCCGTGGTTCGCATAGCGGATGAAATCGTCGACGGCGCCGCAACCGCCGCGGGCCTTAACACAACAGAAGTCGAACAGACTCTCAATGCATACGAAGAGGCGGTTCTGCGCGCGCCTTCGCAACGCTTTCACACTGATCCGGTTCTGCATGCCTATGGCATTTCCGCCAGGCGCTGCGGGTTCAAGAATGAGCACATTCGGGCCTTCTTCGCGTCGATGCGCCGCGACCTTCACCAGTGCGATTACGTCGACGAGGAAGATCTCGAGGCCTATATCTACGGCTCCGCGGAGGTCATTGGGCTTTTGTGCCTGTCTGCTTTCTTGGTGGATCATCCAGTTTCTGGCCCCGAGCTGAGCCAGCTCGAGACGGGTGCACGGCGCCTCGGCGCCGCCTTTCAAAAGGTCAACTTTTTGCGCGACCTCGGCGCGGATACCGCACAACTTGGCCGCAGCTACTTCCCGCAGGCAGGCGACGGCGGCTTGAGCACGCAGGACAAAGACCTGCTCATCGCCGATATCCGCAGCGATCTCGCCACTGCCCGCGCCGTTACCGGCAGGCTTCCATTCTCGGCGCGTGTCGGTGTCACCGCCGCCACTGACCTTTTCGAGGCCTTGACCAACGACCTTGCAGCACTGCCTGCCGACGCCGTCTTTTCCCAACGCACCCGCGTCAGCGCCCCACGCAAGCTAGCGCTTTTAAGCCGCGCCACCTTGCATTCTTTCAGAAAGAGCAACTGATGAAACTGCCCCGCCTTTCTACCGCCCACTCCAGCGGGCAGCCCGAGACCGTCATCGTCATCGGGGCAGGCGTCGCCGGCCTTGCCACCGCAGCGTTGCTTGCGCGCGATGGCAAGAAGGTCACCGTAGTGGACAAACTAGAAGAGGTGGGCGGCCGCGCGGGCAGCCTGACAGAAGCGGGCTTTCGTTGGGATACGGGCCCTTCCTGGTACCTGATGCCAGAGGCATTCGACCACTTCTTTGAGCTCTGTGGCACGTCCACGCAGGCAGAGCTCGAGCTTATCGATCTCAGCCCCGCCTACCGCGTCTACAACGACGATGGTGACTTCCTCGACGTCGAGACCGGCGTTGAGAAAGTCGCCAAACTCTTCGAGTCCATCGAACCCGGCGCCGGCGCCCGCATCCGCGCCTACCTCGCCCAGGCCAGCGACATCTACAACGTGGCACTATCGAAGTTCCTTTACACCACTTTCAGCAGTCCCCGCGAGCTTTTAGGCCCCGCGGTTCGCTCCCGGCTAGGTATGCTGGCGCAGCTCCTTGTACGGACGCTGGACAAACATGTGGCGCAGTCCTTTAGCGATTACCGGCTGCGCCAGGTGCTCAGCTATCCAGCGGTGTTCTTATCCAGCGAACCCGCGGCGGCGCCGGCGTTGTACTCGCTGATGAGCCACACGGACTTGGTCGAGGGCGTGCGCTACCCGCTGGGTGGCTTCGATGCGGTGGTGCGCGCCATCGCCAAGCAGGCCCAGCTCGCCGGCGTGCAGTTCCGCTTGGGCGCGGAGGTCACCAGCATCCTCACAGCGGGCGCCTCCCCGCGCGCGACGGGCGTGCGCATCACCGACGCCTCTGGCACGCAAAAGCTGCTTGCCGACGCCGTGGTTTCCGCCGCCGATCTTCACCACACCGAGAACACGCTCCTCCCACAACGCCTGCGCACCTACCCGGAAAAGTACTTTGCCGGGCGCGATGCGGGGCTTGGAACCGTGCTTGTGCTGCTCGGAGTGAAGGGCAAACTTCCGGAGCTTTCACACCACACGTTGTTGTTTAGCAAGGACTGGGCGCCGGACTTCCGCGCGGTCTATCACGGCCCTGAGCCAGCCCGTCCGCTGGACTGTTCGCACTCCATCTACATCTCCAAGACTTCGGCAACGGACCCCGATGTGGCGCCGGAAGGTCACGAGAATCTCTTCGTGCTCGTGCCAGTGCCGGCTGATTCCGCGCTGGGACACGGCAACGCCTACCGCGATAGTCCTTCCGCCCGCGTGGAGGCCATTGCTGACGCTGCCGTAAAGCAGATTGGGGATTGGGCCGGTATCGCAGACTTGGAAGAACGCATCGTAATCCGCCGCACGCTGGGCCCAGCGGATTTCGCAGAACGCTATCACGCGTGGCGCGGCGGCTCGATCGGCCCGGCGCACACGCTAGCGCAGTCTGCGTTCCTGCGCCGAAAGAACATCTCTTCCAAGGTTGCCGGGCTTTACTATGCTGGTGCCACGACAGTGCCCGGAGTGGGCGTGCCGATGTGCCTAATTTCCGCCGAGAACGTGCTCAAACGCATGCACGGCGACGCCACGGCGTCACCGCTGAGCTCCTTTTATCCTGCTTAAAGCTCTGCTTTAAGCGTTCGCGTTGGTATTGCCCTTGGACCAAGTCTCCCAGTCCATGTTCCAATCGCCCAAACCATCGAATGGGTTGAGCTGCGCACCGCCAGTGTTGAAGACGCGGACGATGTCGCCGCGCTTGACCACAGACTGGAACCACTGCGCGGCCTCCGGGGAGAGGTTGATGCAGCCGTGGGACTGGTTGTAGACGCCCTGTGCGCCGATGGACCACGGTGCGGAGTGAACGTAGATGCCGGAGTAGGACATCTGCGTAGCGTAATTGACGGAGGTGCGGTAGCCGCCGGCGTCGACAGCCAAGCCAAAGGTGCTGGAGTCCATGACCAACGACTCGTACTCATCGCCGATGATGTAGCGGCCATTCGGAGTATCCCACTGGCCATCGGTGCCCAGGGAAACCGGAATCTCGCGCAGCAGTTGGCCGTTCTTAAATACCTTCATAGTCTTGGTGGCGTTGTCCACCAGGGAAATCACACGGTCACCGATGGTGAAGTTGGTGGAAGCGTCCTCGCCGCCATAGATGCCGCCGCCCAAGTTGCGGCCGTAGAGATCAACGTTGACCTCAACCTTGGTGCCTGGCTGCCAGTAATCCTTCGGACGCCAGCGCACTTCCTGGTCATTGATCCAGTAGAAAGCGCCTTCAACCTCTGGGGTGGTCTTGACGGTGATTGCTTCCTCGGCAGCCTTGCGGTCGGTGACGTAGTTGCCAAAGCGCACGCCGATGACCTGACCAACGCCCACTTCGGCGCCCGGAATCGGGGAAAGCGCAACCTCAGAGACACCCGCCGACTGTGGAGTGCTGAAGGTGATGGTCTTTTCGTTTCCATCAACGTCGGCGGCTTTGATTGTGTAGGTGTGGTTATAGCCCAGAACCTCATCGGTGGACCAGGTCTTCGCGTCAGAGGAAAGCTTTTCCGCAACCTCAACGCCAAGCTCATTGGTCATGGTGACGGACTTCAGCTTACCCTCGGTCTTTACCGTGACGAACTCGGAGGGATCGACGTCTTTCGCACCATCTTTAACGGAGAACTGCAGATCCTTTGCCTTTGGCGCTTGCGATTGCTCTGCACCACCCTGACTGCCATCAGCGGACGCGGCTTGTTCAGCGGCATTATCTTGAGCGGAAGAATCAATGGTGCACGCTGCCGCAACAGTGGCTGTTAGGGCTACAGCGGTAGTGGCAAGGACACGACGAGCGAGAGGGAGGGAATTAAACACTTGGGCCCTTTAAAATTTGTGCATATAAGACGGTCAGAATTTCTCAATTAGCGTATATCGCACACCTTCAAAACACCACACGGCGCTTCACGCGTTAATCAATTGTTATAAGAAGAACACCCCTGCCCCACCCGCCTTCTTCGACGGCGAATCTGGAAGCCCCATAAACCATCATAAAACACCCTAAAAACACACAATGGCCTGGCGATTTTACAGTTTTGAATAGTGGGTGTTAAAGTTATTTCTCGTTGCACGGCAGGCAAACAAACCAGCCAGACAACATAGGCGCCATTAGCTCAATTGGCAGAGCAACTGACTCTTAATCAGTGGGTTCGGGGTTCAAGTCCCTGATGGCGCACAATACATAATCTCGCGGTTTCCTTTCACGGAGGCCGCGAGATTTTTTATTCCGCCATCTCAGCCGAGGCACCGCAGCCCCGCCAGCAAACAGTAACATCAGCAGAAGCGGCGCGATTTTACCTTTTTAGAAAGGGCTCGATTCGCCCCACGGAAAGCGCCCTTAATCTTCGCCGGAATCGGCCACCCGCCTGGACTCCAAAAGCCGGCAACCTAGATGGTGAGGTCGATTTTCCAAATGGTGAGGAAAGAATGGTGAGGTCAGCCGTCACCAGCCCCACCAGTTAACACGCGCCCCATTGACTGCGGGGCGACCTCACCATTTGCCACTGCGGGCGCAGGAGGAGGCAGCACCACGCCACAGAAAGCGTTAGATTGGCTCGCCCGCAATCTGATAGTCCTCCGGGTCGCCAACTGGAACCTCGGTGCCGTCAGACATCTTGAGGTCCTCGAGCTCGTGGTCTGGGTCCACCAGCTCGATATCGAAGCCCGACTCGCGGATGCGGCGCAGGCCCTCCTTCAACATGCGGCGCCCCATGCGGTTAGTCGCGGTGACATTGGAAAGCTCCAAGACCACTTTGGCGGTGCTCAGGTCATAGCGCTCCAACTCGTGCAGGACGGTTTCCGCGGCGTTGAAGTTGAGCACGCCCTGCAGGTAGATAACCGTCGCGGTATCTTCGTCCACGATGCGGCGGATTGGCTGCACGCCATAGCGCTCCTCAGTGGACATCAGGTGCAACCCCATGTCCTTAGACAAAAGCTTGAAGGCTTCCACACCGCGCACGGAATTGCCCTCCTCATTCAGACGCGGCGAGAAGGTAGCCACACCCAGCTGGCCCGGCAGCGTACCCAGTAGGCCACCTGCCACGCCCGACTTCGCCGGAATGCCGACCTCCGCCATCCAGCGACCCGCGCCGTCGTACATACCTGCCGAGCTCATCAGCGCCAGCGTGAGGCGGCAAACGTCGGCATCTAGGATCTTGTCATCGGTTATCGGTTGACGGCCGCCGTTAGCCAGCGTCGCAGACATCACCGCGAGGTCTTTGACTGTCACGCGGATAGAGCACTGCCGGGTGTAAGTCAGCACCGCATCGTGGGCTTCATCCTCAATAATGTTGTAATTGCGCAGCATGTGCGCGAGCGCGAGGTTGCGTTCCGCGTTTTCAAGCTCAGAGCCGGAAACGCTTTCGTCAATATGCAGCTCATGACCCGCCAGGCGAGACATGTAGCTGCGGATACGCTCAACACGTTCATCGACGCCCGAGTCCACGCCGTTGATGAGCTGCGTGACCGCAATTGCGCCCGCGTTGATCATCGGGTTGACCGGGCGGTGGTCGTCGCGGTTCAAAGACAACTCGTTGAAGGCCTCACCGGAAGGCTCCATTCCCACAATCGAGCGCACCGCTTCCAGCCCCAGCTCCTGCAATGCAAGCGCATACACAAAAGGCTTGGAGATGGACTGCATGGTGAACTCGATATCTGCATCACCTGCCCAATAGACATGGCCAGTGGTGGTGCACATCGCTGCGCCTAGGTAGTCCGGGTTCGCAACCGCAAGCTCTGGAATATAGTCCGCTACTTTTCCGCGTTTATCATCACGGACATGGTCAAGGATTTCCCGTAAGTAAAAAGGAATTGGTGTTTTCATCTCGCTCTAGCTTACGGATGACTATGCTGGCCCGCATGAACAGCACTCCTCAGGTTCTTGTGATTGTGGACGTACAAAATGACTTCTGCCCCGGCGGAGCCCTCGCAACGAGTCGCGGTGATGCGGTAGCCCGCGGCATCGCAAAGCTTGTGCGTGAAGCGTCGTATGACGTCGTCGTGGCTACGCAGGATTGGCACATCGAGCCGGAGGGGCACTTTGCCACCGAGCCGGATTTCATCGATACCTGGCCTGTGCATTGCGTTGCAGACAGCCAGGGTGCGGCCATGCACGCTGCGCTTGCCGACGCCCCCATCGACGCCTACTTCCACAAAGGCGCCTACACCGCTGCCTACTCCGGCTTTGAGGCCGAGTGCACCGACGATGGAGCAAGCCTCGCGCAGTGGCTGCGCGACCGTGGCGTAAAGGGCCTCGACATCGTGGGGATTGCCACCGATCACTGCGTGCGCGCCACCGCTCTCGATGCATTAAAAGAGGGCTTTGGCGTCAACGTTCTAGAAAATTACTGCGCGCCGGTGAGCGAAGAGCGCGCAAAAAAGACCTTTGCCGAACTGCTAGAGGCAGGGGCAAAGGTCAGCTAAAAGCGGTTAAATCCGCGCCGAGTTAGCGGCGCTCAGCGAGCAGGCGCTGCAGTTCCTTCAGGTCGTTCTTGCGACGCTTGGAACGGAATACAGAAAAAGCGATAAGGCCAGCTACTGCTGCGCCAACGCCGGCGAGTGCCATCTGTACGTTGCGGTCCTGCAGCTTCTCGGTTGCGGCGCCCTTTGCGTCATCAACCAAGTTCTGCGGCTTGCTGCGATCCGCGAGCTCGTCGAGGGTGCTAGCCAGCTGGCGGCGGGTGCGCTCGATGTCGCGCTGAATGTCGTTAATGTCGCGTGCCACGTTGTAACTCCTGAATTTGTTTTCGCATTTATGGCGTTAATGGCTCAGCTTCCACCGAGTCAATCAAAGAATAAGTCTACAGTGTTTGCCCGCCGGTGTGCACGGTATGGTTGAGGGCATGACTGAAGCAAAGCGTTTGGAAATCGGAGATACTGCCCCCACCTTTACTTTGAGCGATGACGAAGGCAACTCCGTCAGCCTTAGCGATTACGCAGGAAAGCGCGTGCTTGTGTACTTCTACCCGCGCGCTAATACCCCGGGTTGTACCAAGGAGGCTTGTGACTTCCGGGATGCTTTCGAGCAGCTCAATGGTCTAGACATTGCCGTCGTTGGCATCTCCCCTGATAAGCCGGAGGCCTTGGCCAAGTTCCGCGCAGACCACGAGCTGAACTTCCCGCTGCTTTCAGATCCTGACAAAGAGGTCATGAGCGCATACGGCGCATTTGGTGAGAAGAAGAACTACGGCAAGGTAGTCCAGGGCGTTATCCGCTCCACCTTCTTGGTCGAGGCCGATGGCACCATCGGCCAGGCGCTCTACAACGTCAAGGCCACCGGCCATGTGGCTCGCGTGATGAAGGGTCTTTCCTAAACAAACAGATGAGCACTAAGCAGGACACAGAGCTGCTGGTTCCCCGCCGGCGCCCCGCCCAAGCACGCAGCCGCGAGAAGTTCAATCGAATCCTCAAGGCTGCGCGAAGCGTGCTTGTCGACGTCGGCTTTGAGTCCTTCACCTTCGACGAAGTCTCCCGGCGCGCCGAGGTTCCCATCGGCACGCTGTATCAGTTCTTCGCCAATAAATACGTGCTCATCTGCGAACTAGACCGCCAAGATACCGCGGGCAACCTGGAGGAAATCCGCCGCTTCTCCGAGCATGTCCCGGCCCTGCAGTGGCCGGATTTCTTGGACGAGTTCATCGACCATCTGGCCCGTATGTGGCGTGAGGATCCTTCGCGCCGGGCAGTCTGGCATGCGGTGCAATCCACCCCTGCCACCCGCGCTACCGCCGCCGATACCGAGCTGCAGATGCTCAAGCCCTTGGCGGATATCTTGGAGCCGCTTGCCCAGCAGATGAGCTATGACGAACGCATCGAGCTTTCTGGGTTCTTGGTGCACACGGTGGTCTCCATGCTCAATTACGCGACTTCAGGGGAGCCGGAGAGCTTTGATGACGTCGTGCGCGAAATCAAGCGCATGCTCATCGCCTATCTCTTCGCTGTAGCGACGAGCTAACCAGCTGAAGCAATCTGCAGCAGCACCGTCGCAGTGGCGTAATCACCATCGTGGCTAATGCTCAGCGAGGTGAAAAACTGGCCCAGGCTGGCTGCGGCGCGCTCGCGGATTGCGCCTTTAAGCGAGATAGCTACCCTGCCCCAGGCATCGGGCTGGACCTCAATTTCTGCCCAACGCACCTCATCTTCCGCAAGCACCGGCGGGCGCCCATAGAGGGCCTGCGACCACGCTTTGATGAAGGCTTCCTTTGCCGCCCAGCGTCCGGCCAAATGCTCAGCGCGGCGCTGTGGACTCGGCTTCGTCGCTGCCACGCGCAACTCCGTGGGGCTAAAGACGCCCTCGAAGCGAGTGCCTGGCAGCTCCAGCTGCTGGGCAAACTCGGAGATACAAACGAGGTCCGTGCCCACGGCGAAGGTTGCTTGGCTCATGGCCGCTTATTCTAGCTGGCCAACTCCGCCTTGAGGGTTTCCATCTCTGCGCCACCGGCCATCCACTTCGTCAGCTCTTCGACGCTCGCGTCGGCCTTGTCAGCGTTCAGTGCCACCTCGCCAAGGTTCAAGACCACGAAGCGATCTCCCACCAGGTAAGCGTGCTGCGGGTTGTGGGTAATAAAGACCACGCCCATGCCGCGCTGCTTGGCCGCCGCGATAAAGCGCAGCACCATGCCGGATTGCTTGACGCCTAGTGCCGCAGTCGGCTCGTCCAGCACGATGTAGCGCGCGCCGAAGTAGATGGCGCGGGCAATCGCGACCACCTGGCGCTGCCCGCCGGAAAGCGCCTCCAACTCGACGTCGATGTCGGGCAGCTCCACGCCCATCTGCGCCAGCTGCTCGCGGGCGATGGCGCGCATCTTATTCTCCTGCAGGCCGCCGAAACGGCCCGTGAGCTCTTGGCCTAAGAAGAAGTTACGCCAAACCGAAAGCTGCGGCACGAGTGCCAAGTCTTGATAGACGGTGGCAATGCCCGCGTCCAACGCGTCGCGGGGGTTAGAGAAGGTGGTGGGCGCGTCGTCGACAAGCAGCTGCCCGCCTGTTGGAGTGTTCAGGCCGGACAAAATTTTTATCAGCGTGGACTTGCCGGCGCCGTTATCGCCCAGCACGCACGTGACCGTGCCAGGGACCAGTTTCATGGAAATCCCGCGCAGCGCCTGAAAGTTGCCGAATGTTTGCTCAATCTCACGCAGCTCAATAGCTGTAGTAGTCATGATGGTCTGCCCTACTTTCGCTTGTTGAAATTAGCCACGGAACTATTGGTCAGCACCGCAAACAGCAACATGGCGCCGAGGAAGAACTTGAACCAGTCCGGGTTCCAGCCGGCATACACGATGCCTTGGTTGGTCATGCCGAAAATGACTGCACCAATAGCGGTGCCCACGGCCGTACCGCGCCCGCCAGTCATGGAGCAGCCGCCGATGACGGCCGCGATGATGTAGAGGAACTCGTTACCAATGCCTTGGCCCGCCTGGATGGAGTCAAAGGCAAAGAGGGTATGCATGCCGACGAACCATGCGGCGAAGCCGACGAGCATAAACAAAATCACCTTCACGCGGCGCACCGGAACGCCTACCGCGCGCGCTGCTTCTGCATCGCCGCCGACGGCAAAGACCCAGTTACCAAAGCGGGTCTTGTACAGCACGAAGGAGGCCAGCGCCACGAAGAAAATCCACCACAAGACGGTGGCACGAATGCTGAGTGTACCGATGTGGATGGTCCCGGCGAATATGGTCTGCGCTGTGGGAAAGCCCTCCATATCCGCAATGGACGGGGTGGCAACCTGGCCGGTAATCAGCTTCGTCACTGCGAGGTTTAAGCCTTGCAACATTAGGAAAGCAGCGAGAGTGATAAGGAAGGAATCAATCTTCGTGTGCACCACAAGCAGGCCATTTAAGGCACCGATGGAAAGCGCGACCAGCAGCGAGAGCCCCGCGCCTACCCAGGAGTTTAGGTGCAGGTTGTAGTTGAGCATGGTGGCCACCAGCGCCGCAGTGGTTACGGCAACGCCGGACGATAAGTCAAACTCGTTACCAATCATCAAAAGACCCACGGCGAGCGCGACGATGCCGAGCGTGGAGCTGGCATAGAGCACCGTGGAGAAGGCCTCCATCGAGCGGAACGAGGGCGCGACTGCCATAAACAGCGCGAAGATGACGAGCGCGCCGAGCACGCTGGCCAGCTCGGGGCGGCGCATGATTCTCGTACCCAGGCTGCGCTTGTGCAGCCTTCCATCCGCGCTTGGCGACGCCGTATTTTCCTCACCCTTTGCCGCATCTTTAGCCGCGGTGTTTGCTACTTGCGTGGTCCGAACTGTCATCGCAGGCCTTCCTTCGCAGATTCAGAAATCACGTCGACGTTGTTCTCGTCAACGAAGGATGGGCCGGTATAGACCGGGCGTCCACCGCCGACGGTCGAACCATTGCGGTGCGCAAGCCACAGCGCATCAACTGCGAGGTAGCCCTGCATATAAGGCTGCTGATCCACGGCCCAGGCGACGTCGCCTTGGGCGATGGCGTCGACAAGCTCAGCGTTGGTATCGAAGGTGGCGACCTTGGCGGATGCACCGGCGTCGGCAATAGCGTCGACCGCGCGAAGCGCGACGGGCGCCTGGAGCGCCATGACCCAATCGATGGACTTATCCTGAGCGAGCTTCGCGTTCAGCGTGGACTGCGCGGCGGTGAGATCCTGACCGTTGACGTAGAGCAGTTCCACCTTGCTGCCCTGCCCCTTCTTGAGACCCGCGCAGCGGTCCTCCTGGGACTTGTTGCCTTGCTCGTGGATAACGCACAGCGTGTGCTTCGCGCCCTGGGATTTCAGGCGCTCGCCCGCCTTGTTGCCAGCAACCTTTTCTTCTTGACCAAAGAAGGCGCTCATGCCGTACTTTTGATACTCATCCATGCCGGCGTTCAGGCCGACGGTGGGAATTCCAGCCTCGGAAGCTTTCTTGGCCACTGGGCCGATGGCGCCCGCGTTCGGCATGGTTACGGCGATGCCGTCGACGCCGGAATCGATGGCGGATTGGACGAGGTTAGCCTGGTTCGGTGCCTGCGGGTCGGAGGAGTAGCGCAGCTCGATGTTGTCTTTCTTGGCAGCGTCCTCGGCGCCCTTGCGGACCAAGTCCCAGTAGGTATCACCGGGGGCGCCGTGGGAGATCATCGACACCACGATGCGCTCGGTGTCCACTCCCCCGGCGAGGCCGCCTTCTTCGTCAGCACGCGGGGCACCACCAGTAGCCGAACATCCCCCAAGTGCGACTACCAAAGCCACAGTTCCCACAATCTTGTTTGCTTTAACGTTGAACTTCACTCTTGCATAGTGCCCCACCGCAAGCAGCTACTCAAACCCCATGACCTGCATCTTTATCGTTTCAGACGGAACACGCTGGCACTTTCGCGGCGAATTTCACCCCCGTTTTGCGCGAACGACACACAAGAAGAGGGCTACCCCACAAGCTGGGGTGCCCTCCCTAAACCGCGGTCCTAAAGGTTTTTATCCTTTCCCAGGGCTAAGCACACCAACCTGGGCGGCGGCGAGATCGTCTGCGAGTGGCTCGAGGACCTCTTCCGCCTGCAGATTGGGAAGCCAGGCATAGCCCTGGCCTGAAAATGACAGCGCGAAGGGTTCGCCGTCTAGGTGGTTGACCAAGCGTTCGCCTGTGAAATGCGGCTAGAAATCACCCAAGAACTGGGAAACTAGCTCTTCAGCACGCTTTAGTTCCACGCGCGATTGGCCCCGGCGCACGCCTTCCCCGGCAGGACCTTCGGGCTCTACCTCTGCATAAATCTCGCATGCACTCGCCGGAACCACAAGCGCACTGCGGACAATCCCGCGCTGTTGCGTGTATTCATCAAAGAACCTATCGATACTCATTACCGGCGCCAGTCTAGCCGCTAAAATCATCCCCATCATGGCAGCCCGCTCCCCTTTTCGCCCGTACTACATAGTCGGCATCCTCAACCTCATCGTCGTAGCTCTCGTCATCTTTGGCGCAACTCTCGACGCCCCGACTTCGTCCACCTCAGCGACTGCGCCCACAACCACTGCAAACGATAGTCTGGACAATATACCCAACAACCCCACGGCACCGGCTCCAGCAACAGCTTCAGACGCAGCTTCGGCAGCACCCGAACCCCCTGCGACACCTGCACCAAATCCAGCATCAGAACAGCTCAACGCTCTGCCGGTTAAGGGCCGCGCGCCAAAGACTGACTACGAACGTGAGCAGTTCGGGCAGGCGTGGTCTGACGATGTCACAGTGGAATTTGGCCACAACGGCTGCGATACGCGAAACGACATTCTGCGCCGTGACCTCGTAGATATCACGCTCAAAGAAAACACTCATGACTGCGTGATCCTGACAGGTACGCTGCACGATCCCTATTCCGACACTGAGATCAGCTTCCAGCGCGGGCAAGGCACCTCCGAGTTGGTACAGATTGATCACATCGTGCCGCTTGCCGACGCCTGGCAAAAAGGCGCCCAAGAATGGTCACCAGAAAAGCGCCGCGACTTTGCCAACGACCCGCGCAACCTCCTCGCGGTCGACGGCCCACTTAATCAGCAGAAATCCGCAGGCGACGCAGCAACCTGGCTGCCGCCAAGCAAGGAATACCGCTGCACCTACGCGCAGAAAATCATTGAAGTTAAAGCTATCTACGGACTGTGGGTAACACAGGCCGAACATGACGCCCTAGCTAGCCAGCTAGCTACCTGCCCTTGAGCTACCCCCACATTCTACCTGCCATGAATCTGCATATTTTGCGCATAGTTTGACCCTAAAATAGGGCACACCTTTTAGACAATAAGCCTGTATGCCGCGGGAAACGTGAGCACCCAAGCAAAGCAACGGCCGATATCATGCCCTGGAATAAATACAATCCGGGGCTAATAAGTTTTACCCCCAAACTTTAAAAAATTGGGCAAATAGGCGGCCAACCCTTTTCCAATTTCCTAGTATCAACGTCAGCGAAATTGATAGCCAAGTCACATTTTCTCCCATGTGTGTCGAGGGACTCAAAGACGCAACTCTCAACTGTCGACTCTGCGAACGGAAAACCCGATGTTCAAATACATCCTGAAGAAGACCGCTAGCTGGTTGCTAGTTATCTTCCTCGCGACCAACATCGCTTACCTTCTCGCGGCCACATTCCTTGATCCGCGTTCCAATTACATTGGCCGTAACCCGCCTCTTCGGCCAGAAGAAATCTCCAATATCCTCCAGCCATTGGGCCTCGACCCAGAAACACCCCTCCTCGAGCGCTGGTGGAACTGGTTTAGTGGGATTTTGTTCCACTGGGACTGGGGCAGCTCCCCTTTGGGAGACCCAGTCAGCGCCCAAATCGGCCACCGTGCGCTCGTGTCTGCCCAGCTTCTCCTCCTAGCAACCGTGCTTTCTGTTGTCATCGGTGTTGCTTTGGGCGTCTACACCGCTGCGCGCCAGTACAAGGCTGCCGACCGCGTATGGCAGGGCATATCCATCATCACGATGAACACCCACGTCGTTGTCGCTTCTATCTTGGTGGTCGCAGGTGGCCTGTGGCTAAACCGTGTGACTGGGCACCGCATCGTCTACGTCACTGGCTCTGCTATTCCGGACACCACTGGTTTTATCCCCAAGCTGATCGACTACGCCCAGCACCTCATCCTGCCCACCATCGCCCTGGTCGTCATCAGCTACGCCGGCTACCACATGATGCAGCGCACTCTCCTGCTGGACAACCTCAATGCCGACTACGTTCGCACTGCCCGCGCGAAAGGGCTAACCCGTGCTCAAGCCATCCGCAAGCACGCACTAAGAACCTCGATCATCCCGGTGGCAACGTCAGTTGCTTTCTCTGTGCCTGGAATCTTCACTGGCGCGATCATGACCGAGCAGATCTTCGCGTGGAAAGGCATGGGCCAGTACTTCATCGAAACCATCAGCCGCAACGACGTCAACGGCACCACCGCGGTCGCCGCCTTCGGCGCAGTGATGATTGCATTCTCTGCAATTCTTGCTGACCTCGTCGTTGTAGCACTCGACCCACGAGTGAGGGTGAGCTAAATGTCCCCAGAGAAAAAGTCCACGACTCCTCGCGCTTCGGCACGCCACCCAGAACGCCATCGCCGCAACGACCTCGCTATCGACTCCGCGGCGGATAACCTCGGTGTTCGCCCACACACCGCCACGGCCGACTTCAGCATGGCCTCGGAGCCAAGCGCCCAATCTGCACTGGCTTCCGGTGTTGACGTCGATGACGCCCAACGCCGCCAATTCACAGGCAACGACGGAGACGAAAAGGAAGAGGTATTCCGCGGCACGTCGAAGCTGAAGCTGTACACGCGGCGCTTCTTCCGCAACAAGTTCGCTTTAATCGGCGCAATCATCTTCCTGCTTCTAACCTTGCTGTCTCTTTTCGGCGGCCTTGTTGCCAAGTGGCCTTTCGACGAGCCTGACTTCTTGAACCTCGCCACAGGGCCTTCGCCGGAGCACTGGTTTGGCACCACCGATTCCGGCAACGACCTCTTCGCCCAAACCGTGCACGGTCTGGGCCGATCGCTCATCATCGCGTTGGTCGTCTCCATTGCCACGACCGTCCTTTCGGCACTCATCGGCGCGGCCGCAGCCATGTACGGCGGACACATCGAAAAGGCGATTCTGGCTATTATCCACTTCTTGCTCGCCATCCCGACCTTCCTGCTCATCGCCCTCGTGGTGGCAGACTCCGGCGGCGACTGGAAGCTGCTCATCGTGGTCCTCATCGCCTTTGGCTGGATGTACCCCGCCCGTGTTATTTGGGCGATGGCGCTGTCCGTGCGCGAAAACGACTACGTGCGAGCGGCCGACTACATGGGCGTATCGCGCTTTCGCACCATCGTTCGCCACATCGTGCCCAACATCGGATCGCTGCTCATCATCCAGTTCGCACTGGGCGTCGTGAGCACCGTCATGTCAGAAACAGCACTGTCCTTCTTGGGTTTGGGCGTGAAGCTTCCCGACGTCTCTTTGGGCACGCTGCTTTCCGTCGGCGCCAACGCCGTCGAATCTTCGCCTTGGCAGTTCTACTTCCCAGCGGGCGTGCTGACCCTACTCACTGTGTCCATGGCATTCATCGCGGATGGCCTGCGCGATGCCATTGACCCCAACTCGAACTCCGGAGGCCGAGCATGACAACGCCTACTACCCCATTGCTGCAAGTCCGCGACCTCGCCGTCACCTTCCCTTCTGAGGCAGGTTCGGTCCACGCCGTGCGTGGCGTCAACTTCGATCTTCTGCCTGGCCGCACCCTCGCCATTGTCGGTGAGTCCGGCTCCGGCAAATCTGTGACCTCCATGGCGGTGATGGGCTTGCTGCCTGAATACGCCAAGGTGGAAGGCTCCGTAAAATTCAAGGGTACTGAGCTCATCGGAATGTCCGACAAAAAGATGTCCGAAATCCGTGGCCAAGACATCGCCATGATTTTCCAGGATCCACTCTCTTCGCTGACTCCCGTCTTTTCCATCGGTGACCAGCTCAAGGAAGCCATCCAGATTCACCGCTCACTATCGGATAAGGAAGCCGAGCAAGAGGCCATCCGCCTTCTGGATTTGGTGGGTATCCCTGAGCCTGAAAAGCGCATCAAGTCCTTCCCGCATGAATTCTCCGGCGGTATGCGCCAGCGCGTGGTCATCGCTATCGCGATGGCCAACAACCCCAAAGTCATCATCGCCGACGAGCCAACCACCGCTCTCGACGTCACCATCCAAGCGCAGATTCTTGAGGTGCTCAAGGTCGCCCAACGCGAAACCGGAGCAGCGGTCATCATGATTACCCACGACATGGGCGTTGTGGCGGGCACTGCTGACGATGTCCTCGTAATGTACGCTGGCCGCGCCGTCGAATATGGCGACGTAGACACCATCTTTACCAACCCCAAGATGCCTTACACAGTGGGACTACTCGGTTCTACCCCGCGCGTGGACAAGTCAAGCGACGAGCCGCTGGTGCCCATCAACGGCACCCCGCCGCGCCTAATCGAGATTGTGCCGGAATGCTCGTTTGCTGCCCGCTGCCCCGTGGCACAGGAAGGCTGCTGGAAGCAGGAGCCTGAATTGCGCGCGCTTGACGACGCCCCGCAGCACGCCGCTGCTTGCCTGCGTTCCGATGAGATCAATCAGGGCAGCATCGGTGGCGAGCGAATATACCCGCTGCCACAGATTTCCCCCGATGCCCTAGGCGATACCCCGTATGACGAGCGCCCCGTGACCCTAGAGGTAGAAAACCTCGTCAAGGAATTCCCGCTCATCAAGGGCGCCATCCTCAAGCGTCGCGTGGGCACCGTGCATGCGGTCAACAACATCAGCTTCACAGTGCACCAGGGCGAGTGCTTCGCCATCGTGGGCGAATCCGGTTCCGGCAAGACCACCACCCTGCTGGAAATCATGGATCTTAACCCACCTAAGGGTTCCACCATCGTTGTTAACGGCACCGACACCTCCGGTCTTAGCAGCTCAGCTCGCCGCAGCCTGCGTAAAGACATCCAGATCGTCTTCCAGGACCCAATGAGCTCGCTGAACCCGCGCATGACAATCCGCGAGATCATCGCGGAACCACTGGAATCGTTGGGTTACGAAGGCGACGTCGGCAAGCGTGTGAGCGAGCTAATGAAGCTCGTCGGCTTGGAATCTCATCAAGTAGACCGCTTCCCGGGGCACTTCTCTGGCGGTCAGCGTCAGCGCATCGGCCTGGCCCGCGCACTGGCTACAAGCCCGTCAATCATCGTCCTCGACGAGCCTGTTTCTGCTCTGGACGTGTCCATCCAGGCCGGCATCATCAATCTGCTGCATGACCTGAAGAACCGCCTGGGCATCTCCCTGGTCTTCGTAGCTCACGACCTATCCGTGGTGCGCAATCTTTCCGACAAAGTCGCCGTCATGTACAAGGGCGACTTCGTGGAATACGGCGCCACCGACGAGGTCTTCGATAACCCGCAGCACGCATATACCAAGGCGCTGCTGTCCGCTATCCCTATCCCGGATCCTGCCGTGGAACGCAACCGCAAGCGGGTGATCTACGAGGAACATGCCTCCTAGAAACCCCACGCTCGACCTAAAACTTAATATTTCATCTCTTTGTAATTCCTCCCCCTCTCACAAGGAAGATTCGAACCATGAACCTTAAGCTCCGTAATGCTACTTTGGCGGTCATCACTGCCTCCGCTCTCGTCATCTCCGGCTGCTCTAGCAGCGATTCAGGCTCCTCGGGCGAAGCCATCGACGTCAAGCTCAACGGTTCCTACAACCCAAAGGACCGCTCCGAGCTGAAGGAAGGCGGCGAACTTCGCCTGGCACTGGATGAGATTTCCCAGCAGGAAAACCCATTCCAGGCTGACGGCACCCGGTATACCAGCGATGTGTGGAAGTACTACAACCCGCAAATCGGGCTTTTCGACGGCTCCGGTGAGTTCCACCCCAACAACGACTACATCACCGACATCAAAGAAGAGGAGAAGGACGGCAAGACCGTCATCACCTACACCATCCATGACAAGGCCCAGTACAACGACGGCACGCCGATTGACTGGAAGTCCTTCGAGCACACCTGGAAGTACAACAACGGCGAGGACGAGTCCCTCAATGTCTCCAGCACCGAAGGTTACGAGCTCATCGAATCTGTGACCAAGGGCAAGACCGACAAGCAAGCTGTGGTCACCTACAAGCATGCATACCCATGGTGGCAGGGCCTGTTCAACTTCTTGCTTCCTCCGCAGGTCGACTCCGCAGAGAAGTTCAACAAGGCATACCTGGGCAAGCTGCGCCCAGAGTGGGGTGCTGGCCCGTTCAAGGTCGACAACGTCGACTTCGTCGGTGGCACGGTTTCCTTCGTGCCAAACGAAAAGTGGTGGGGTGACAAGCCATTCCTGGACAAAGTCACCTACCGCCAGATGGAAGACCAAGCTTCCATCAATGCCTTCAAGGCAGGCGAAATCGACGCCACCGGCGTGGGCAATAAGGATCGCCTAGCTGCGGTTAAGGACATGAATGACATTGAGATCCGCACCGCAATGATGCCTTCTAACTCCCTGATTGTTTTGAACTCTGGCAACGAGATGCTGAAGGACATCAAGGTCCGCGAGGCAGTGTTGACCGGCATCGATCGCTCCCAGTTGGCAGCCATTCGTTTCAACGGTCTCAACGGTTACAAGGAAGAGCTGCCGGGCTCCCTCAACCTCTATCAGACCCAGAAGGGCTACGAGGACAACGTTGGTGCCGTCGTGAAGTTCGACGCCGAAAAGGCCAAGTCGCTGCTGGAAGAAGCCGGCTGGAAGGAAGGAGCCGACGGAATCCGCGAGAAGAGCGGCAAGAAGCTCTCGCTGCGCTATACCCTGCTAGGTGACAGCGTCATTAGCAAAGCAATGGCCACCGCAACGCAGAAGATGCTCAAGGACATCGGAATCGATCTGAAGGTCGAAGAGCGTCCTTCCTCCGACTTCTCGGAGATCGCCACCAAGAAGGATTTCGATATCTTCCCGATGGGGTTCACCGCCGGCGATCCATTCGGCATCGCGTACTTTGGTCAGGTCTACCGCTCCGACTCCGAGCTGAACAAGTCCGGCACCGGTACCCCGGAGATGGATAAGAAGATCGAAGAGCTGGCCAAGATCGCAGATCCTGACGAGCAGATCAAGAAGGGCAACGAGCTGGAGCGTGAGGCTCTGTCCACCTATGGCATCATGCCTATCTACAACGGCCCGGCCATGGTCGCTACCAGCCCGAAGCTAGCTAACTTCGGTGCTGCTTCCTTCGCTGTACTCGAGGTCGAAGACATCGGCTACACCGAGTAAAGCCTCAGCCGCAAACAAAGCTGGCTCCACTCGTTGACAATGAGTCATTGAGTGGAGCCAGCTTTTTGTTTTAGTAATCGCCCTAGTTATCGCCCTTGAGCTGGTCACGCAGCTCGTCGAAATACTGGCGTGCCGTCTGCGGTGTATTGCTCTGTGGTGCACCGCCGGAGTACGGCGGCTGCTCAATAGCCTGCGCGCTCTGTTGGGCTTGCTGCTGCGCCTCGCGCGCCGCCTGCTGCGCGCGCTGCGCCTTCTGCGCACGCAGCTGCTCCAAGCGCTCGCGCTGCTCGCGGTCGAGCCCACCAGAGGCTTCGTTGTTAATAGCCTGAGTCGACAGCAGTACGTCGCGCATGCCGCCGAAGAGATCCTGCATGCCGCCTGGGTTGGACGGCATGTAAAGGACGTTAGTGTGAGAACGGTCGGCGACGTCGACCATCGCGTCCAGGTACTGGGAAACCAGCATCAGGGTCTCTGGGTTTTCCTGAACGCCAGCCGCACGCAGCATCTCGTACTGCTGCGCGATACCCTCGACAATTTCCTTACGCTGCTCAGCCACACCGCGACCCTGCAGCTTCTTTGCCTCAGCGGCGCCCTCGGCTTCTTTAACCACGCGAATCTTCTCCGCCTCAGCCTGTGCGATAGCCGCCTCGCGCTCACGCTGCGCAGCGTTAATGGAATTCATCGACTCGCGCACGCGGGTATCCGGACGAATATCGGTAACCAGGGTGTTTACGAAGTGCCAGCCATATGCAGCCATGTTATCGCGCAAAGAAATTGCGACGTTCTGCGCGATGGTGTCCTTGGATGAGAAGGAATCATCCAAGTCCATATTGGCAACCGAGGAACGAACGTTATCCTGCACGTAGGCCACGATCTGCTGTTCGTGGTTGGAGAGCATGTAGTAGGCCTCGCGCTCGCGGCCTTGAACAACCTCGTATTGAACGGCGACCGGAATCTGAACGAAGACGTTGTCCTTGGTCTTGGTCTCCACCATGACATCGAGCTGGCGCACCTGCAGGCTGATCTTGTCGCGCACGCGATCAACCCACGGCAGCTTGAAGTGCAGGCCAGCGTGCGCCACGGTGACGAACTTGCCTAGGCGCTCCACGATGGCCGCCTCTCGCGTGCGGACAATGAAATAACCATCAAAAATGGTCAAAACAATCGCCAGCAGAACAACGCCAACAACAATCATTCCGATCATTGGTTCTTCCTCTCGTTCAATTCCTCATTCAATTCTTGATTTACTCCTCACCTTTCCACACCTTGAATAAGTGCGCGAGTAGAAAAGAAGAAACTTAATGAAACTGCTACCGAATAAGACAAGGGGCTATGCAGCGAGCGCCAAGTCCGCCGTCTGCTTTCCGTCTTCCACTCTATGCAGCGTCGTGCCGACACCGCCAGGCGCAGGAACTGATCGACGACCGACCGGGGCCGGCCGACGCAAACGGACGTTCTAGTGGTCATCAACCAAGTGGAAAAGGTCGCCCAGAATGCCCTCGCCGTCGTGGCTGATTCCGTTGTGTTGGAACTTGTTAGTCACCATTGGGCGCAGGTCACGGTAGGCGCTAGCGGTCTGCATCGCCTCTTCGAAGGGCACGAAGATGTCATCCAGATAGACAGCTGCGGCGGCCTGCACCTCAGCGTTGCCCAATACCGCGGCGTCGTAAGGCGCAGCATCCCACTCAAACTGCGCCAACGCTTCTGCCGAATCCTTGAACGCATGCAGCGCCGGATCCTCATCGAACTGCCACGGGAAGATGTGCTCGCCTGTCAGCCACGTGCCTGACTCGGCAAACTCCGGGAACTCCTCGCGCACGCGGTGCGCCGCCCAGCCCGTGACGTGCTGGCCGCCCACACTGCCATAAATGGATTCGTGGATGGCCGCATACAATGGCCCACCCTGGAAGCTCACGCGAGCACCAACCTCGTGGAGGAAATCGGAGCGCAAGTGCTTCTCCCCACCCACGGTGCGGAAAGGCTCCTCAAGCAGGTAGCCCAGGGAATCGAATCCGGAGCCGCGGCCCAGCTCGATGCCGATGGTGCGGAAGCGAAGCGAGCTCAAGCGCTCCCCAGTAGGCAAAACCTCCTGCGAGTTGTCCAGGTGATCGATGATTTCCGCGATGCGCTGCTGCGCGAAAGGTACGTAGTCGAAGAAGCGCTGTTGGCGCACTTTGAGCTTGGTGAACGTGGAACGGTAAAGATCGTCTGCGCCCTTGTCCAAGGTCGGTAGGCCGCCGGTCAGGAAGGCCTTGTCCACTGACTCGGGGAACAAGGAGACATAGCTCGTGATGCAGAATCCGCCAAAGGACTGGCCGAACAAAGACCACTTGTCGATGCCAAGGTACTCACGCAGCCGCTCCGCATCGCGCACGATGTTGTCCTGGCGCAGTAGTTTAAGGCGATCGACGCTTAAGTCGGCGGCGTCGGAAAGCTCATCAATGCGATAGCTGCGCCCCGTGCCACGCTGGTCCATCAAGATCCAGCGAAACCGCTCCAAGCCCTTCCCAATAACGCCCGTCGGCCCCAGTGGACGCGGGGCTGGGAAGCCTGGCCCGCCCTGGTTATAGAGAATGGCGGGCTTATCCGGGTCACCGATTTCGCGGGCATAGAGCTCAAACGTGCCCTGTTGCGGGTCGTTGTAGTCCCAAGGGACGGAAAGTGTGTGCTCTTTTACTGGATATCCGAAACGGCGAGTCATGGATAAAAGTTTAGCGCTGTACCAAACGGCACAGCGCTAAAAACTTTTCTTATTCAGGGAACACTCGTTTAGTAAACGGTGAAGCCCTTGTCGCGGAAGACGTCACGAATTGCTTCGATATCCTCCGGCTTTGGCGGCTTCGTATCCTCAAGGGTGTACGGATAGCCCAGTTCATGCCACTTATCAGCACCCATGTTGTGGAACGGAAGCACCTCGATACGCTCGACGTTGTTGCTCCAACGCCCCACGATCTTGGCGACGTTTCGCACATTTTCCGGGGAATCCGTCAGGCCTGGAACCACCACGAAGCGGATCCACACCGGCTTACCCATCGCCGACAGCCGGTCACCGAAATCGATGGTTGGCTGCAGCTCGCGGCGAGTGACCTTTTTGTAGGTTTCTTCGTCGCCAGACTTGACGTCGAGAAGCACAAGATCGATGTTTTCCAGGTCTTCGTCCCGCAGGCGCGTACCCAAAAAGCCCGAGGTATCGATGGTGGTATGGATACCCGCATCGTGGACTTCCTTGAGCACGCGGCGCGTGAACGCAATCTGGAACAACGGCTCGCCACCTGAGATGGTCAGACCGCCACCGGAAGTCTTGAAGATGGGCTTGTAGCGCTTGATGCGCTTGACGACGTCCTCGATGCGCTCGAGGGTGCCCACCTTCATCTCCATGGTGTCTGGGTTGTGGCAATACTGACAGCGCAGTGGGCAACCGGACATGAACATCGTCATGCGGGTACCTGGACCATCGACGGAGGTCACCAGCTCCCAGGAGTGCACCAAGGCGATATCGCCAGTACGGCGTGCCTCCATGAGCTCCGGGCGCTTGATCTCGTCGAGGGAGTTATCGGTACCTAGGCCGGCGGCCGCACCGCGCACCTTCTCGCCCGCTTGGGGGTCGAGGTGCACGACTCCAGTAATGCCATCAGCCATTTTTTATGAACCCTGGTGGAAGGTACGGGAGATAACGTCGAGCTGCTGCTCCTTGGTCAGCTTGACGAAGTTAACTGCGTAGCCAGAAACACGGACGGTCAGGTTCGGGTACTTCTCTGGGTGCTCGACAGCGTCCTCGAGGGTTGCCTTGTCCAGAACGTTGATGTTTGCGTGGTACAGGCCCGCGTTCATCTGGTGCTCGTCGCGGTTAGCCTTCATGTCTGCCAAGCGCTCGTCGAAAGTTGGGGTTGCCATGGTGATACTCCTTGAAGTGAGTTGAGGTTGAATGGGGGAAACTTGATTGCCGGGGTGGCTTACTTGGACTCCATGATGAAGCCTGCGTCCAGCACGCCCACCAGGTTGTCGATGCGCTCCTCCGGAGTGCGGCCGAGACCAGACGGGGTGATGGTGTTGGTCAGCGAGATGCCGTCCAACGCATCCTTGTAGTCCAGCTTGCCCACCGACAGCATGGAAGCGACCATGCCGTGGCTGTCAGCGCCGTTCTCTGGGTTTGCGCCCGGCGCGAACGGGGTGCCTGCCTTGTGGCCGGATGGGAAAGCACCGGTTGCCTTGCCGTAGACCACGTTGGAGGTAATGGTCAGAACGGACTGGGTTGGAATTGCGTTGCGGTACATCGGGATGGCCTTAATCTTATCCATCACGGTGTGGACGATGGTTGCGGCGATGTCGTCGGCGCGGTCATCATCGTTGCCGTAGAACGGGAAGTCGCCCTCGGTCTTGTAGTCAACGATGAGGCCGGACTCGTCACGGACCGGGTACACCTTGGCGTACTTGATGGCGGACAGGGAGTCAGCCACGATGGACAGGCCAGCGATGCCGCAGCCCATGGAGCGAACGATGTTGGAATCGTGCAGCGCCATCTCGACTGCCTCGTAAGCGTACCTATCGTGGCAGTAGTGGATGATGTTCAGAGCCTCGACGTAGGTGCCGACTACCCAGTCGAGCATCTCCTCGTACTTCTTCCAAACCTCGTCGAAGTCGAGCGGGCCGTCGCCTTGGATAGCGTCGTAGCCCTCAACAACCTGCTTGCCGGTAACCTCGTCGCGGCCGCCGTTGATGGCGTAGAGCAGGGCCTTTGCAGCGTTGACGCGAGCGCCGAAGAACTGCATCTGCTTGCCAACTTCCATCGGGGAAACACAGCAAGCAATCGCTGCGTCGTCGCCCCACTGCTCACGAATCTGCCTATCAGACTCGTACTGAATGGAAGAAGTGGTGATCGAGATGTGAGCACAGAACTTCTTGTAGCCCTCTGGCAGTGCTGGGTCCCAGAAAATGGTGATGTTTGGCTCTGGTGACGGGCCAAGGTTGACCAGGGTCTGCAGCAGACGGAAGGAGGTCTTGGTGACCATGTGGCGGCCGTCATTGCCGAAACCAGCGTCAGACCAAGTTGCCCAGTATGGGTCGCCGGAGAAGATCTGGTCGTAGTCCTCGGTGCGCAGGAAGCGAACGATGCGCAGCTTCAGAACGAGATGGTCGATGATTTCCTGTGCGTCCTCTTCGGTGATGATACCGGCTGCGAGGTCGCGCTCGAAGTAGCAGTCGAAGAATGCAGACAGGCGGCCGATGGACATTGCGGCGCCGTCCTGGGACTTGATGGAAGCCAAGTAGCCGAAGTAGGTCCACTGAACAGCTTCGTGAGCAGTCTTTGCAGGACCGGAGATGTCGAAGCCGTAGGACTGAGCCATGGCCTTGAGCTTCTTCAGAGCCTTGATCTGCTCTGCATGCTCCTCGCGGTAGCGTGCCCAGTGTTCGCTGAATCCGAGCTCGCCGACCTCATGCTTCTTAGCGTCCTTCTCGGCAATCAGGTAGTCGACACCGTAGAGAGCCACGCGGCGGTAGTCACCGATGATGCGGCCGCGACCGTATGCGTCAGGCAGACCGGTGATGATGTGTGATGATCGAGCCGCACGAATACGTGGGGTGTAGATATCGAAGACGGCGTCGTTGTGGGTCTTGCGGTAGCGGGTGAAGATCTTCTTGATGTCTTCCTCCGGCTCCTTGCCTGCCTCACGGATGGCCTGCTCAACCATGCGCCAGCCGCCGTTTGGCATCATGGCACGCTTGAGCGGAGTGTCGGTCTGCAAGCCGACGATGACGTCGTCATCCTCAGAGATGTAGCCGGCCGGGAAAGCATCGATGTCGGTTGGGGTGTGGGTGTCGACATCGAAAATGCGCTTTTGGCGCTCTACTGACAGGTAGTCCTTTTCGAGGGTGTCCCACGTGCGCTGGGTCTTTTCGGTTGGGCCCGCGAGGAAGGAAGCGTCTCCATCGTACGGAGTGTAGTTGCGCTGGATGAAGTCCCGGACGTTGATGCCTTCAGTCCATGGACCAGGCTCGAATCCTTTCCAGGCTTCAAACTGCAGCGGTTGCGTTGCGGTGGTCACGATTGTGACTCCCTTCTTGTTTGACACATTTCATTCAAGTGATTCGGGGCGCCTTGCCGCTGTTTCCTGTCACTGTGTTCCACGCGTTTCCTGCCGGAAACTTTGGTCTCACCTTCTAAGCGACGAGCGCCTCTTGTCTCCAATTTTAGGAGCCGTGACTGCACCCTCCTACTTGAGCAATTGTGTAACAGAGCACATCCGTGTTTATTCGATGCCCGCGCAGGTCATCAATTTCATAAAAGACGGACATACCGTTTAGATCGGGGGTAAATTGCCCCCGATCGTAAGCTTCCCCACATCGCATTGATAGCTTTTTTATCAGCGATTTCCGAATTACCTGCCGATCGGAAGAAAACCATTGTTGCGAATTTCTATAGCTAAACACCAGCTCAGATTCTTAATGCACATTGTGTTTATTTACTTCAGCAACAGGATAAATCGGGCACAAAATCACATTCTGCGCCCGATTGTTTCCACTTCCGATCGCGATTTTCGCAAGCTTTAGAAAGGCAAGCGTGGCAGCGGAATTCCCAATGTTCGGCTCAAGAAATTCGCCAGCGCAAAGCCTCCACCGACTACCGCCAAAAGGCCCACCACCACCGCGGCTAGGACGCCGCCGCTACTCGACGCCCCGCTCGACAGGCCCGCCGCAGAGCCAGTGGAAGACCCAGATGCCGATCCCGAAGCCGATCCGTTAGCAGATGCATCAGCATCATGATCCCGAGCAGTTAGCCACTGTTTCTTATCCAGCACGCCGCTGCTCAGACGGGTCTCGCCAATCCAGCCGTACCACGGGTCTTGTGGGTGGCCTTCACCGCGGCCTGCACCCATCACCCACTGCAGGTCACGCGGCAACAGCCCCTCTGCTCCCTTGGCATTACGCAAAATCGGCGCACCGTTAATGAACATCTCCACGGTGTCCTTTTCTGGGTCGTTGACCACAGCGATGTGCATCCACTCGTTCTTCGGCACCTCATGCGACCACACCGTCGAGCCGCTTCCTTCTTCCGGCTCTGCCCACCAGCGCAACTCCCGCAGGTTCGACACACCGAACATCACGGTGGGATCAGTATCCGTCGAGCCCGGTACGAGCTTGGAAATCTGCGAATCCCGCGAAATCGCACTGCCCCAGCCGTGCTTTTCACCATCAAAGTCCTCTGGCAGCTTCACAAAAGACTCAAAGGTATAGCCCGAATCGGAATCAAAGCGGTTAATAGCAGCATCCTTGGCGGACTTAAACTCCGCAGTCGTAGGTTTGCCGGCCGGGTCAGCCCAATACAGCGAGCCGCTATCCGACGACAATGGGTGATGGTCCGAGCTATACGTCACCCGGTCTGCGCCAACGACGCCGCCTTCACGATGCAAGTCACCGTCTCCTGCAATATCCGGAATGATGGTGCCAGCGTCGGCAGGTGCGCCGTCGTTAAGCGCTGCGCCTTCCTTATCCGTCGCCTTACCTGGCCGCCAGTGAAAGACCGTGTTTTCATTTTTCACGTAGTCATCTGGGCTCTGCGGAAGCTCATCAGCTTGAATCTCATATGGACGATAACCGTCAGAAACGATATCGCGCGCCTCCTGCGCCAAATCGCCATTGTCTTCATCACCGACCTGGAACTGCGGGTCAAAATCAGCGAAGCGTTGCTTGAAGTTGAACGGAATCTTGTAACTATCGCCCTTGCCCTCCAAAATCAGCTCATCGAATTGCGTGAGTTCTTCCTGCGGCTTCTGCGCGACCCATGGCGAAAGCGCTGCCATCTCGAGTTCGTTGCCGGTGAGATCAAACTCAAGGACACCCAAAAGGCCGTTTCCGCCCTGATAGGCCATCTGATAATCCTGCAAGATAGCTACAACATCGTGTCCGAAGTCGTTCTTGTCCACTCGGTAGCCTGCGCCATGGTGATGACCACCCATGGTGAGGAAAATCTGGTCGTTTTTACTGATGAAATCGTCCCACAAGTGCTTGCCATAATCGTCTGAATAGAAAACCTCACCGGAGCCATCAATGTTCAAGACCTCATGGGTAGTCAGGATTACCGGAAGGTCAGGGTGTTCATCGATAACCTGCTGCGCCCAATCCAGCACCTCGTTGTTGGCGCGCCATGCAAGGGCCAAGACCAAATACTCTTGGCCTTCGGCTTCAAAAATGTGGTACTCGGAATCAGAATCGACCCCAGTGAAGCGTTCCTGGAACGTCGAGTTGGCCTCCTTGGCGCGGTCAGCCCCAAACCACTGGTTGAAAGGTTGGTAGGAAGCATCGCCGGTCAAGTCGTGATTGCCAGGAAGGATGGAGTAGTTAAGATCCGACTGGTCGAGCGTACGCATCGCCTCGTCGGCGACCTTCCACTCCCCTTCCACGTCGGACTGATCCACGACATCGCCCAAGTGAGTAGCAAACTGCATATTTAGGGCGTCTTTGTTTTCCGCAAGCCATTCGGTTTGTGCCCGATAAGGTTCACTTCCGTAGCGCTCCTGTGCGAGGTTGCCAGTCTCAGGGGTGGAATAGCGAGAGTAGAACTGCGTATCGGGAAGCACGCCGAGTGTAAAGCGTGAGCCTTCCGAAGCAGACTGCGCCAGCGCATGTGGGGCAACGAGGCTGCTTGCGCACAGCGAAGAGATAACAAGAATGCCGATTTTACGATGCGAGAGGACCATGAATTTTCTCCGTTTGAGATTCCGGGGGACCTCAAGAGCCTAAGAAACTTAGGTTGCGAAAGTATTACCTTCACGTGAAATGTTGGGCTAAGTAGCAAAAAGTGTGTCTGATTCCAAGCATTGGTGCTGGCCAGAATATATAAATGCTTGGTTTGTTTCATCGAATACGAAATAGGCCAGGTTAGATAGCGAAATACCGCTTTCGATGTGAGTCTGTGGTAGTCCACAGCATCCGACTCTTAGAAGCCGTGAATACAACTTCATTGTCGCGGGGGTTCATCAGAGCGGAATGCAACGGTTTAGATTAGCTACCTGCAGCGCATTGCAGGTGGAACGCTTAAAGGCTTCATACCGGCCCTCTACGCCGCCTCAAACGAGGCGCACACAAACTGGTATGTGCGATCTCCGAGGCGCGCACCTTGTGCTCACAACGATGGAAGCCACGTAGCCCCTAGGAGGCTTTATGCCCGGAGATACGTACCCACGACACGCCGTAGCGGACACACTTTTTGCTACTTAGCCCGAAATGTTCATGGCGCCAAGAAATAAGCCCTGAACGGCAAAAAGCCTCCGTGTGACACGGAGGCTAAGCGTGCGCCCGGAGAGACTTGAACTCTCACGTCATAAGACACTAGAACCTAAATCTAGCGCGTCTGCCAATTCCGCCACGGGCGCTTGCAACGAAAGTAGTTTACATGTTTTCTACGCCCACGCTAAAACTGGCGCACCCGAATCCAGTTTTTTGTTTGTGTTGAGTAGGCTGTTACGGGTGAGTAATAACAAAGCGCCAAAGCGGCAGAAGCTGAAAGTGCGATGGTGGCATATCGTCCTCATCGCGTTTTTCGTGGTGCTCTTTTTATTGCTCGCCTACTGGCAGTGGACGCGCTTCCGCTCCGGCTCCGGCACCTTCCAAAATTTAGGCTATGCCTTCCAATGGCCGCTCTTCGCTGTCTTTGTGGTCTATGCGTATAAGGCCGCCCTAGGTTATGAAAATGAGCGCATTGAGGCAGAGAACGAAGCCGCCGAAATGGGTGTCACGGATTACCAGCACCAAGCAAAGTCCGAGCAAGGCGAAGTCACTAAGATCGATGAGGACTTCTTGCCGCAGCGCCCGCAGATGGACGTAGAAACTTTTAACGCCTTAAACCAACAGCGCCGCAGGCGTGGCGACGACCAGAATTAGAAAGTAGGGCCATGACTAACCAAGTTCACCCAGACCGTAAGGCCCGCATCCGCGGCCCGCTCAAGTTCTTTTCCATCGCCGCAACCGTGACCGGTATCTTCCTACTTCTCTTGGTTGCGCGCATGGTTCTCGAGTACATCGTCGGCGTGGAGATTCCGCACTGGGGCCTCTACATTGCCCAGGCCCACGGCGTGGCTTACATGATTTACTTGCTTTCGATTCTCATCCTCGGCCCGCGTGCGCTGTGGCCAGCAGGCAAGCTCATCACCACTGCACTAGCCGGCGTTGTGCCTTTCCTATCCTTCTGGATGGAATACAAGCGACGCCGCGAAGTCACCGAGCAATTCCAGCTTTAGTCCAGAAGCAGAAGGCCCAGCATCTGCTGGGCCTCAAGTGTATCCGGGGTAAAGCTACGCCAGCTTGGCGATGACGCTAGTAAGCTGCGCCAGCGCACGCCCGCGGTGGGAAACCGCGTTCTTTTCCTCCGGGCTCATTTGTGCCGAGGAGCGCTGCTCGCCCTCCGGCTGGAAAAGCGGGTCATAGCCGAAGCCATTCTCGCCCTTTGGTGCGCGCAGCAGCATTCCTGGCCACCGGCCCTCAGCTACGTGTTCCGCGCCGTCTGGCGTGACCAATGCGCACACGGAGACGAAGGCGGCTTGGCGTCGTTCGTCGGGAACATCAGCCATCTGTGCGAGAAGCAGCTCGTTGTTGGCTTGGTCATCGCCGTGCTGACCAGACCAGCGCGCGGAGAGCACGCCCGGCATTCCATTGAGCTCTTCGACGGCGATACCCGAGTCATCCGCAATCGTGGCGATACCAGTATTGGCAACGCCAGCACGGGCCTTAATCAGTGCGTTATCGGCAAACGTGCGTCCGTCCTCCACCGGTTCGTCATACGCCGGCACAGCGGAAAGCGGTAGCAACTCGACGCCTTCGATTCCCGCGTCTGCGAGGATGCGTTCGAGCTCGCCAAGTTTCTTCTTATTATTCGATGCGACGAGAAGCTTTACCATCCCAAAGCAGCCTTCTGCGCAGCAATCAGCTCGGTGCAGCCCTTCTGGGCCACATCCAGCATGGAGTTCAGCTCAGCGCGGCCGAACAAGCCGTGCTCGCCGGTGCCCTGAATCTCCACGAAGTCGCCGCCTTCCTGCATCACCACGTTCAGGTCGACCTCCGCGCGGGAATCTTCTTCATAAGGCAGGTCGAGGCAAATCTCGCCATCGATGATGCCCACGGATACCGCGGCGATTGGGTCCAGCAGCGGCTCGCCGGGCACGACGCCCTCGGACTTCAGGTACTCGATAGCATCTGCCAAGGCCACGTACGCACCGGTAATCGAAGCCGTGCGGGTACCGCCGTCTGCCTGCAGAACGTCGCAGTCGAGCTGGATGGTGTTCTCGCCCAGCTCGGAAAGGTCCACGGCAGCGCGCAGAGAGCGCCCGACCAAGCGGGAAATCTCGTGAGTACGGCCCTTGACTTTGCCCTTCATGGACTCGCGAGGCATGCGGTCGTGCGTGGCTGCCGGCAGCATCGAGTACTCAGCGGTCAACCAGCCCTCGCCGGAGTCCTTCTTAAAGCGCGGCACGCCAAACTCCACGGAGGCGGTACACATCACGCGGGTGTTGCCAAACTCGACGAGCACGGAACCTGCCGGGTTGGTGGTGAAGTTACGGGTAATACGCACGCTACGCATTTGGTCTAGCGCGCGACCATCAGCACGAGAAAAATCAGTCATGCACCCAAGGGTACTAGAGCTCGAACTCCATGCCCGGCGCGCCCAAGACGATCTCACCGTCGAACTCCGCCTGCGCTGCACGCAGGGTTTCTGAACTATCTCCCCATGGCTGGAGGTGGACGAGCACCAGCTTAGCGACGCCCGCCTCCCGCGCCACGCGGCCAGCCTCCGCGCCCGACATATGCATGTTAGGGGCCTTGCCTTCCGACGTCGCGCCCCATGCGGCCTCGCAGAGGAAGAGGTCGGCGTCGCGGGCAGCATCGACAAGCGCGGGGGTCGGGCAGGTATCGCCGGAGTAAGTAATGGTCTTACCGGTCTTCGCATGCTCCATGCGCAGCGAATACGTCTCCACTGGGTGGATCACCTTAAAGGGTGTCATATAGACGTCATCGATGAGCTGACTTTCACGGTCTATCCACGGGGAAAAGGCGAAGGTATCCGACATATCGTCGACGCCATCGACCTCGTCGGAGGAAAGACGACCCAAATGCTGTGGCGTATATGACGGCCCAAGGCAAAAATTGCGCGAAGGCGCAGGCGCCGTGGGATGGAAGCGACGCCAGACCATCAACGAGGGAAAGTCCATGCAGTGGTCGGCGTGAAGATGGCTAAATGCGACATGCGCATTGCAGGGGTCTTGGGCTTCTTGTAGGCGCGCCAAAGTTCCAGGACCCATATCCATCACGATTGATGGCGCATCAGGAAAGGACACCAGATACCCAGAGGCGGCGTTTCCCGGGACTGGGACGGAGCCGGAACAGCCAAGAATCGTCAGCTTCATGTGTCCAATAGTTCCACGAAACCTTCCCGATTGCTGGGATTGGGGTGAAAAAGACGTGAAACCGTGTCACGCGCGGTAGGTCACAATTGCGGGCCTAAGAAGCGGGAAGCCAAACGCGAAAAGGTCTCTGGGTCACCGGTTGATTCGAATTTACGGATCGGAGTGGCGTCTTCCGGCGCCAGCATGTCGGTTTCAGTAAGGATACGCATCACGTCCTTGGCCGTTTCTTCTGCAGAGGAAACGAGGGTGACGGACTCACCCATAGCCAACTGGATGACGCCAGTGAGCAGTGGGTAATGTGTGCAGCCGAGCACCAGGGTGTCGACGCCCGCGGACTGCAGCGGTGCGAGGTAGCCCTCAGCGACGCCGAGGATCTGGCGGCCGGCAGTAATCCCCCGTTCTACAAAACCTACAAAGTCCGGACACGCCACCGCATGCGCCTCGACGTGTGGGTTGACAGCGAAAAGGTCTTGATAGGCACCAGAGTTCACGGTGCCCTCAGTACCGATAACGCCGATTTTGCCATTGCGCGTAGTAGCGATGGCGCGTCGGACTGCCGGGCGGATGACCTCAACAACCGGGATGTCATAGCGCTCGCGAGCATCGTGCAAGAAGGCCGCCGTGGCGGTATTGCAAGCGATGACGATCATCTTGCAGCCGCGTTCTACGAGTTCATCTGCAATGGCGGTAGATAGCTCGCGCACCTCAGCGATGGGACGCGGGCCGTACGGCGAATGCGCAGTATCTCCAATGTAGATGATGGACTCGTTGGGCAGCTGCTCAATGATCGTTCGCGCAACCGTGAGTCCGCCCACGCCGGAATCGAAAATACCGATCGGGGATGCAGCGGATGCCATTTACTTCTTCGCCACCTTCACTGGGTCGTCGGAAGTGATAATCATACCCGCAGCGATACCACCGATCGCGCCGAAGAGGTGCCCTTGCCACGAGACTCCCTCATAGACCGGCAGCACGCCCCACACCAAGCCCGAATAAGCAAAACCGAGGAATACGCCCAATGCCGTTTGGGCGAAAGAACGGTTAAACAGGCCACGTACGATGAGATAGCTCAGCCAGCCATAAACCAAAGAAGAAGCACCGATGTGCGAGGTACCAGGCCCGCCGAGGAGCCAAGTGCCAATGCCGGCAATCAGCACCGTGATGATCGTGACCTCCCACCAGGCTTTCCGGCCAGAAAGACCAATGAGGAAGCAAAAGATAGCGCCCGGCACCGAATTGCCGATGAGATGCTCAAAGTTCGCGTGCAGCAACGGCGCCGTAAAGATGCCCCAGATACCGTTGAAATCCAACGGGTGGATGCCGTAGTTGGCCAAGTTGCCATTAAAAAGCACGTAGTTGACCAACTGCACGGCCCATTCCACAATCAAAAAGGCCACGGCAATCCCCAGGCCTGTGCGGATGCGCCCGCCGCGCGTGTAATTTTTTGAATCGCCACGATTTTTCAAAACGGTAGAACGCGAGGAATCACCTGAAGTCATAATGGCAATAACTTTAGTCCAGCATAGAGCTATAAGCCTCTAAGCCCAGGCCAGGGGCCGCTTTCACGATTGCCTCGACGATCGCTCGTTCGACAACCTCCGCCGCAGCATCGCACAGCGCCGCTTGCGTCGCGGTATCAACCCCACCGTTTTCTGTGGCAGTCGACAGCGCGAAAAGCGTGTCCCCGTCCAACGGCGAATGCGCCGGGCGCACTGCCCGAGCGATACCGTCATGTCCCACCATGGCCAAGCGCTTGGCTTGAGCCTTGGTCACCGGGGCGTCGCAAAACACTGCCCCAATCGTGGTGTTGAGCTTGGACTCCGCGGGGTGCTGCAGCTGGCTGAAACGCGCGACGTCGATAGGCGCGGCATGCGGTGCACCAAACAGGCGCCCAGTCTCTGCGTCCACAACGTTGCCCACGGGGTTCGCTACCACCAGGGCGCCAACCGTAAACTGCCCCATCGGCGTGCGCACCTGCTGCTCCGTCAAGCCCAAACCGCCGCGGAGCTTGCCAGCAGTAGCGCCCACACCAGCGCCTACGCTGCCCGTCGAATCATCATGTTCCGCAATAGCGCGCCGCACCGCCTCCGCACCATCAGATGCTGTGGGGCACTCAGCACCAACAAGGAGATCGAAAATCACCGCCGCCGGCACAATCGGCACACGCGGACCAGGCTTGTCCTCACCCAGCACCGGGAAACCGATGCCTTGGGAAGCTAGCTCGTTCATCACGCCGTCGGCAGCCGCGAGCCCAAACGCAGAACCGCCAGCCAAAGTGATGGCATGCACGCGCTCAACGGTGTTGTGTGGCTCGAGGAGATCCGTCTCCCGCGTGCCTGGGCCGCCGCCACGAACGTCGACGCTCGCGAGCGCGCCTTCAGCGCCGCAATACAAAACCGTGACGCCAGTGTCATGCCTGCTGACATGGCCAATGGAGATAAGCGCCATGATTTAGCCCATCAACACCTGCAGCAGAGAATCCTGGCAATAAGCCAACCATTCCACGAGCATGTCGCGGTCCTCGCTCATCGATTCCTCTGGGACATCGCCTGCAGCCACAAACAAACGCAGATCGTTCAAACCCGCAAGGAAGGCATGCGCTTCTTCCTCGCTGATAGTGACCTCCACGCCGCCCGTCGGCCCCAACGCAGTGTTAATAACCTGCAGGTTCTTCAGCTTTGCGCGCGCAATGTCATTTTCATGCAAAGAACGCAAAAGAGAGTTATCGCCTTCGTATTCCTCATCCCCCGGCTTCTCAAAGTCAGGGAAAAGACGAGCCAAGGAAGGGTCTTCCGGCGCCTCCGTATGCCCAGTTGGCATATCCAGCATCTGCGCAAGCTCATCCTGCGGGGCAGACTGAGCACGGGCAATAATCGCCTCAGAGACAGTAGAGGTGAGGTCACCTAAAACCTCGCGCTCCATCGGCTCCAAAATGGTGGTGTAACGCGCCGCGCGCATCAGCGACTTCTTCTTTTTCCAAGCTTGCATCTGACTGTGCCTTCCTAGCCTGCCTGCTGCATCGTGGCCCACAGACCAGCAATCTGCAGCTTCTTTACGTCTGCCTCGACTTTGTCGCGCTCGCCCGTCGATACCGCAGCCTTGCCTTCAGTATGGACCTGCATCATCAGCTCGTTTGCGCGCTTTTTGTCGTAGCCCAAAACCGTCTGGAAGACGTAGGAAACGTAGCTCATCAGATTGACTGGGTCGTCCCAAACGATGCACATCCAAGGGAGGTTTTCGCTGGTTGCAACATCGACTTCGATGGCCTCATCTAATTCCGGAGTGGCCATGGGCGACCCCAGGCGGACAGAACCACCAGGTAGAGCAAAGTGCGCATTCATGCCTTCTACCCTATCGAAATTTCTACACATACATTAAAAGATTAAAGGAGTAATCGCTGCTAAGAAGTTGGCCGCTAGGTACCATTTCCGATGTGACTAACATCGCCGAACATACTTTTCCCTCCGACCCTGACCGCTCCACAGCGCTGCTGACCGATAAGTACGAGCTGACCATGCTCCAAGCAGCGCTCAAAGACGGTTCCGCGCACCGCCAGGTGACCTGCGAAGTTTTTGCCCGCCGTCTGCCCAATGAGCGGCGTTATGGCGTGGTCGCCGGCACTGAGCGTGTGCTACGTGCGGTTCGAGACTTCCAGTTCACCGCCCAGCAGCTGGCGCAGATGGACTTTCTCGATGAGCAGACCAAAGAATACCTGCGCAACTACCGCTTTTCCGGTCACATCGACGGCTACCGCGAGGGTGAGATTTATTTCCCTAACACTCCCCTGCTTACCGTTCGGGGCACCTTCGGCGAGTGCCTAATCCTAGAGACCGTCATCCTGTCGATCATGAACTCCGACTCGGCAGTGGCGTCGGCAGCCTCGCGAATGGTTACCGCTGCAGATGGGCGCCCCATCATTGAAATGGGCTCCCGCCGCACCCACGAATATGCCGCAGTCACCGCTGCCCGCGCCGCCTACCTGGCGGGCTTCAACGCCACCTCGAATCTGGAAGCCGGATACCGCTACGACATACCCGTCTCTGGCACCGCTGCCCACGCTTGGACGCTAGCGCACGTCAACGAGGATGGCTCACACAATGAGGAAGCAGCGTTTCGCTCCCAGATTGATACGCTCGGAGTTGATACCACCCTCTTGGTCGATACCTATGACATCACCAAGGGTGTCGAAACCGCAGTGAAAGTAGCCGGCCCACAGTTGGGCGGAGTACGTATCGATTCCGGCGATCTCGGCCCAGTTACCCGCCGCGTGCGCAAACAACTCGACGACCTAGGCAACCACAACACCAAGATTGTGGTCTCCTCCGACCTCGACGAGTTCGCCATCGCGGGCCTACGTGGCGATCCGGTTGACGTCTACGGCGTGGGTACCTCCGTCGTTACCGGCTCCGGCGCGCCAACTGCCGGCATGGTCTACAAGGTCGTTGAGGTAGAGGGCCATCCGGTGGCAAAGCGTTCTTCTTCGAAGCAATCGCAAGGCGGCGCCAAGCGTGCTTTGCGCACCTACCGCTCCACAGGTGTCGCGGTCGAGGAGATTGTGCTGCCTTTCGACGCCGCGGATCCTGACACTGGCACTCTTTCCACCCGCGAGATGACAGTCCCGCTAATGCGTGACGGAGAGATTGTCGAGGGACTGCCCAACCTGCACCAGGCCCGCGAATATCGTGCCCAAGCGATTACCACCCTGCCGTGGGAAGGCCTTGCGCTTACTCGCGATGAGCCGGCAGTTCCGACCCGCCTGGTGGGATTTCCTGAGCACTCGTAACTCCGCTGGCAAAGCCACAGCTGTGGATAACTTTGTTGACGAATAAACGAAGCTGACCGGGCTGCTAGGCACCAGACTAGACCGGCCGAGAGTTATCCACAGGCAGAAAATTGCCTCTTGTTTTGTCTTCTTGGCAGCCCCTACTGTCAGGGCTATGACAACCACGCACCCACCGCTTATCGCAGCGTTGCGGCTCGACGTCACCAGCCTAGAGCCCATCGCTGGTCTAGACGTCCGCGCTCTCACGCGCATGGGTGTAAGCCGTGTCGATGCAACCATGGCCGTGCGCCTCGCCGAGGTTTATTACGGAAAGACTCATGCCACACGCCTCCAGGCCGCAGCCCGCGCAAATGCTCAGTCCCAAGGCCATAGCCTGCGCGTTCTAGAGAAGATCGAGGGAAAACTAGCGAAGATACGCAACTCCTGGCAGATACGCGCTCGCCTTTGTGCCACACCGGAGCACCTTATCGACGCCACCGCCCGCAAACTCATCAAGAAGCCACCGCGGAAACCACGCGCCAGCTTTTCCCACGGCGCGAACGGATGGATGCGGCTGGCCATTACCACCGACAAACCTTGGCTGAAGGATGCTCTCCAGCGGATCACCGGCCTTAGCGATTCCGTTACCCCTAGTGAGTCGGCAATCCTAAGAGGCTTCGAAAAATTAGGGCGGGGTGAGGCCTCGCTTAGCGACGTCGCTCCTGCCCCAGCGCGTGTAGCCAACGTCATCATTACGCTCGACGAACTCACCCAAATCGCACAAGGCGCTGGGGAAGAAATACAGCTACGAGCAACCGACGGTACGGTGCGCAACGGCGCCGATTTTGTCACTGAACGCTTAGCCCAGCAGGGGCTTGCAACCCTCGTTCATCCGCGGCACGGGCCAGTTAATCAGTATCGTATGCAGCGTTTTGCCAATGCGAAACAAAGGGACATGGCGCTTTCGACATTTCCACAATGCGCGCATCCCGGATGTACGATTCCCGGCACAGACTGCCAGGTTGACCACATCACCCCTTGGAAGTCGGGAGGCGAAACAAATGCCGGAAACCTATTGCCCTTGTGTCGTTACCACAACGGCCTGAAAGCAGAACATGCTACCTATCGGCGAACTAAACAAGGCGTCATGTTCATCCCGCCTTTCGCTGACCCCATCGCGTGCCGAGTTGATTAGCCCTAGCCTTTCAAGATTAGCCCTAGCCTTTCAAGGACAGCTCGAAAGGCCAATTCGGCATGCCTTCAGCATTGCTCCGGCATTGCTGCGGTTGGCTAAGCCTCTGGGTTCTTACTTAGTGTGGCAAGTAGCTAGACTGTGTCGAGTGAGCAACCAGCCTTTGAATCAAACCACGGAACTGCTCCTCGATACTGCCGTCGAAGCGCTCGGCGGCGCGCGGCGTGATGGCCAGATGAAGATGGCAAATGCAGTCACGCGCGCGCTCGAGTCAGAGCGCCATCTTGCGGTGCAGGCTGGCACCGGTACGGGCAAGTCGCTGGCTTATCTGGTTCCGGCGATCAGGCATGCACAGAACTCCGGGCACACCGTCATCGTCTCAACTGCTACCTTGGCGCTGCAGCGTCAGCTTGTTGAGCGTGACCTTCCGCGATTGGTCGACGCTCTGGAAGCGGTAATGGAAGTTAAGCCCACATTCGCAATCATGAAGGGCCGTTCCAACTACCTCTGCATGAACAAGGTGGCGCGAGCCGAGGAATTGGCGGCGGAAGATGCCCTGATGGAAGAACAAGAAGTCTCCCGAATGGGCCGGCATATTCAGCGCATCTATGAGTGGGCGGATGAGACCGAATCGGGTGACCGCGACGACCTTGATCCTGGCGTCCCCGACTTAGCTTGGCGCCAAGTTTCTGTCACTTCTGCCGAATGCCTCGGCGCATCGCGTTGCCCGCACGGTGAGGAATGCTTTGCTGAGGCGGCGCGTCGAAAAGCAGCGGATGTCAACATCGTGGTGACGAACCACGCCCTGCTTGCCATCGATGCGGTATCGGATATCAATATTCTCCCCGAGCACGAAGTTGTAATCATCGATGAGGCCCACGAACTCGATGGGCGTATCACCTCGGTGTCTACTGCGGAAATCACCGGTCGTGCAATCAAGATGGCGGCTAACCGTGCTAAGTCTCTTGGCGCGCAAGGCAAAGACCAGAGGCTTTCGCAGATGGCCGATGAATTCGTGATGCTTCTAGGCGAGTTTCCGCCCGGCCGCTGGATCGATATGCCGGACAATGCCAAGCAACAGCTGACCGCGCTGGGCGATACTCTACGCGATTGCAAGGAAGCCATCGCTCGCGCGCCTGAAGGTGAGCAGACAAACGATCCAGAAACCTTCGCCGAACGCCAGAACTTGGCCAATCACTTGGTCACTATGTCCGAGGCAGTTGCCCGTATTCTGGATGTCTTCGCCACTGGTGATCCTTCCGCGCAGGAAGACGTGGTGTGGGTAGAGCGCGATGAGCGTTCGATGATCGATACGTTGGCTGTCGCTCCCTTGTCCATCGCTGGCATGCTCCACGAGAAACTCTTCGGCGAACAGACTGTTGTGCTTACCTCGGCAACCCTTGCGCTCGGTGGCCGCTTCGATGCCATGGCCGCGCAATGGGGCATGCCGAAAGGAACGTGGGACTCCCTCGATGCGGGCACTCCTTTTAACCCCGCCGAGAAGGGAATCCTTTACGTAGCCAAGCACTTGCCACAGCCAGGCCGCGATGGGCTCGCTACAGAGACACTCGAGGAAATGCGTGAGCTCATCATGGCCGCAGGCGGCCGGACCCTCGGGTTATTCTCCTCGCGGCGCGCTGCTGAACAGGCAGCGCAGGAGCTCAAAGCGAAGCTGCCTTTTGATATTTATGTCCAAGGCGAAGACTCGATTGGAGCGCTTGTCGACAAATTCAGCAAGAACGAAAACTCTTGCCTCTTCGGTACGCTCACGCTCTGGCAGGGCGTCGACGTGCCGGGGCCTTCCTGCTCACTCGTGCTGATTGACCGCATCCCCTTCCCCCGCCCCGATAATCCCCTCATGCAAGCGCGTACCGAGGCCGCGCAGGCAGCAGGGCGCAGTGGGTTCATGGAGGTATCTGCAACTCATGCGGCACTGCTCATGGCACAGGGAGCTGGACGGTTATTGCGCTCGATCAATGACCGCGGTGTCGTCGCAGTCTTGGATAGCCGCCTCGAAACCAAACGCTACGGCGGATTCCTGAAAGCATCCATGCCGCGTTTTTGGACAACAACCGATTCCGAGACGGTAAAGGCAGCGCTTAAACGGCTCGTGGCAGCGCACACACAGTAGCAGAGTCAGGGGCGACCTCGGTAAAGCCGGCGTCGCGGATGATGACGGCTTCAGGTCGCGCGCAGGCTTCTTGGAAGTCGGCGTGGCTTACCTCGCGTACTGAAAGCGCGAAGTCGCGCTCAGCCCACGCCCGCGCCTCGTCGAGGCTCATTGCCGCCGCAAGCATCATCGACCCATGCCCCACCTGGGCCGCTGCTTTACCGGCCGACATTCCTAGCGAACCATCGACGTAAATAGCCGGCGTATCCGGTGCTGCTGGGCCTGGTTCGTCCCGCTCTAAGTCGGTGTGACCGATTTGTAGTTTCCGAATGGCCGGTTCAACATCAGCGACCGCAGAAGGCACAAAAGCACGAGCACGATCGCTAACGGTTACGCCAGGTAGCTGTTGGACATCGCTCCATGCTTTGTTCCGCGCACGGCGTGCGACCTTGCGGATGCGGTGTCCATACCACTGCGCGAGCGCTTCGGCGAAAGCACCATCCTCGCCTGCTCGCTCGTCGAGGCATACCGCCACGACTGCCTGGGCTGCGGCCTCAAGGACCTCAGTACGGCTCGGAACGGGCTGCTTTGGGATATGCAACGCAATCTGCATTGCTTGAACGGTTTCCGGCTTTGCAGGATCTTCTGGGTCGTCACGCCAGTTGCGCGAGTCCATGGCGCTCACCAGACGTGCATGTGCAACATCAAAGCTAGTCAATTGCAATCTCCTCTGCGGGCACCCCAAGAATCTGGAGAACTTCGTCCATATACGGATGATTGACGGAAGCATCAGCGACTTCTTTAAGCGCAGGTTTCGCATTGAACGCGATTCCGAGGCCCGCAGCAGTGATCATATCGATGTCATTGGCGCCATCCCCAACTGCGACTGTTTGGCTCATCAGGAGACCCGAGTCCGCGGCGAACTCGCGAAGGAATTCTTCCTTCGCCTTTCGGTCGACGACCTTGCCGATAACACGGCCGGTGAGCTTTCCGTCGACGATCTCCAGGGTATTAGCGCGCACATAGTCAAGCTCCAGTTCCTTGGCAAGGCTTTCCAGCACTTGGATAAATCCGCCGGAGACTACAGCAGTGCGATACCCCATCCGCTTTAGGGTTCGCACGGTTGTCCGCGCTCCTGGGGTAAGCTCCAACTGCTGAGCAACTTCGTCGACTACTGCCACGTCCAAGCCAGCCAAAGTAGCTACACGCTCACGAAGAGACTGCTCAAAATCGAGCTCGCCCCGCATTGCCCTTTCGGTTACTGCAGCGACTTCTGCTTCTTTGCCTGCGTGAGCGGCCAACATTTCGATGACCTCTCCTGTGATAAGAGTGGAATCGCAATCGAAGCACACGAGGCGCTTTGCCCTACGCTGCAGGCCCGCTCTCTCGATCGCGATGTCAACGCCAAGCTCATTCGACAACTGCGCCAAAGCTGCACGGACTGGATCGGCAGAGCCTTCCAAGCTAATGAATAGTTCGAATCCTAAAAGCGGGGAAGTCGACAACCCGCGAATGCGATCGATATTCGCATCGAAGTTTGCCAGGCACTGAGCAAGTGATGACATAGTCTGGGCTGATAACTGCTCCCCCAGAATCACCACCGAGTGAGTCGAGCGCGGGCGGGAGCCGGACTCTGCCTCTTCTACAGACAGAGTCACCTGTTGGTTATAGATACTCAACGTATTGCGCAGACCATGTTCCAGTTGCGGCAATCTTTCGCCAGCAACACGGACATAGGCCGAAAGCGAGATGCGGCCCGAAAAGATGGCTTGCTCGACATCGACAAGCTCCGCGCTATGCGAAGAGAGCACTCGGAAGAATGCCGCCGATACGCCAGGCTTATCGGGGCCGGAAGTCGTAATCACCGCGAAGGTATCACACGCGGGAACCTTTACGTTGTCAGCTTGATAATCCACTCGGTTAGTATCCCACGCGAATCGATGGAAATGGGAGTAATCGCCAAGCATTTGACTTGGATAGTGCCTTGAACGCACAAAACCGCCTCCCCCGTTGCAAGTACAGTTGGGGAGGCGGTTGTCAGGAGTAAAGCGGCTAGCTCTAGTGCTTAACAGTCAGTGCTAAAAGCTCTAGTGGTGGCCGACGTGCGCTTCCTCGCGCATGCGCTTAACCATGTGCGGGTAGTGCAGCTCGAAGGCCGGACGCTCAGAGCGGATACGCGGCAGGGAAACGAAGTTGTGGCGCGGCGGCGGGCAGGAGGTAGCCCACTCGAGGGAGTTACCGTAGCCCCAAGGGTCATCAACGGTAACGATCTCGCCGTAGCGCCAGGACTTGAAGACGTTCCAAACCAGCGGGATAACGGAAGCACCGAGGACAAAGGAGAAGATCGTGGAGATCTGGTTGTAGACGGTGAAGCCATCAGACTCGAGGTAGTCAGCGTAGCGACGTGGCATACCCATGTTGCCCACCCAGTGCTGGACAAGGAAGGTGCCGTGGAAGCCGATGAAGGTCAGCCAGAAGTGAATCTTGCCGAGGCGCTCGTCGAGCATGCGGCCGGTCATCTTCGGGAACCAGAAGTACAGACCTGCGAACGCGGAGAACACAACCGTACCGAACAGGGTGTAGTGGAAGTGCGCAATCAGGAAGTAGGACTCAGCAAGGTGGAAGTCCAGTGCCGGGGAAGCGAGCATAACGCCGGTCATACCGCCGAAGAGGAAGGTGGACATGAAGCCCATAGCGAAGATCATCGGGGTATCCCAGGTGATGTGGCCCTTCCACATGGTGCCTACCCAGTTGAAGAACTTAACGCCGGTCGGAACCGCGATGAGGAAGGTCATGAAGGAGAAGAACGGCAGCAGGATAGCGCCGGTAACGAACATGTGGTGCGCCCACACAGCCATGGACAGGGAGCCGATGGCCAGAACCGCGAACACCAGGCCGATGTAGCCAAAGACTGGCTTACGGGAGAAGACCGGAACGACCTCGGAGATAACGCCGAAGAACGGAAGTGCCAGGACGTAAACCTCAGGGTGGCCGAAGAACCAGAAGAGGTGCTGCCACAGGATGGCGCCGCCGTTAGCGGAGTCGTAGATGTGGCCGCCGAGCTTGCGGTCATACAGGATGCCCAGTGCTGCAGAGGTCAGCAGCGGGAAGATCATCAGAACGATGACGGAAGCGGTGAAGATACACCAGGTGAATACCGGCAGGCGGAACATGGTCATGCCAGGCGCACGCAGGGTGAGGATGGTGGTGATCATGTTGACTGCGGAAGCAATGGTGCCAACACCGGTAGCGCCAACACCGACAATCCACATGTCGGCACCGATTCCTGGGGTGTGGACAGAGTCAGCCAGCGGGACATACATGGTCCAGCCGAAGTCAGCAGCACCACCTGGGGTGGCAAAACCAAGCAGCATTACGATACCGCCGGTCAGGGTGATCCAGAAGCCGAATGCGTTCAGACGTGGGAAGGCAACGTCCGGCGCGCCAATCTGCAGCGGCAGGATGTAGTTACCGAAACCCCACACAACGGGAGTAGCGAACAGCAGCAGCATCACAGTGCCGTGCATGGTGAACAGCTGGTTGAACTGCTCGTTGGACAGGAACTGCAGACCCGGGCTGAAAAGCTCAGCACGAATCAACAGGGCCATGAAGCCACCGAGGAAGAAGAAGCTGAAGGACATGATCAAGTACATGATGCCTAGCTGCTTGTGGTCGGTGGTGGTAAGCATTACCCAAGCCTTAGAGCCGGTCTTGGAATTTCCAGTCGGCTCTGGACGGGTTGGCGCGACGTAATCGTCGAGCCTTGGCGCCACAGCGGTCATTAATTTCCTCCTGAAGAACAAGTGCCATGCACGTCAAAGCCTAAAAATAAGCCTTAGCGCCACAACACCTAAGTTTACTCGACTTATATTAGGGGACTTCGCTGTGAAATTTCCAGCTTTCCCAATGACCATAGAAGCTAGTTAACCCCGTTTTTAGGCAGTATTTTTCGAAAATTCCCAGCACGACGGCCACCGGCCGAAAACCTGCCCCAAAACCATTGCACTTCTGCGTGATTCTCGCCACAGGATTTTGCGGTTGCCTGGCGTCAAAACGACGAAACGCACCCCCTAAGGTAATCAACCGGAAGATTGATTAATCCTTGGAAGTGCGCGTGACTCCCAACGCTCAACAGTCGCTGTTAATTATGCGACTCAAGAGAGGGAGGTGGCAGCCGAGCTGGCGGGGCGAGTTAGAAGTCCCAGTCCTCATCGGTGGTGTCTTCTGCCTTACCAATGACATAAGAGGAACCAGAGCCAGAGAAGAAGTCATGGTTCTCATCCGCGTTCGGAGACAGCGAAGACAAGATGGCCGGAGAAACGCGGGTCTCGTCCGCCGGGAACAGCCCCTCGAAGCCGAGGTTGTTCAGCGCCTTGTTGGCGTTGTATCGCAGGAAGCGCTTGACGTCTTCGGTCCAGCCGAGCTCGTCGTAAAGATCCTCGGTGTAGTCGATCTCGTTGTCGTAGAGATCGTAGAGAAGATCGAAAGTGTATTCCTTAATTTCTGCCTGCTCTGCTTCAGAAAGCTCGTTGTAGCCATTCTGGAACTTATAGCCGATGTAGTAGCCGTGAACGGCTTCGTCGCGAATGATCAGGCGGATGATGTCCGCGGTGTTGGTGAGCTTAGCGCGGGAAGAGAAGTACATCGGCAGATAGAAGCCGGAGTAGAAGAGGAAGGACTCAAGCAAAGTGGAGGCGACCTTCTTCTTCAGCGGATCGGCGCCCTTGTAGTAGGACATGACGATCTTTGCCTTGCGCTGAAGATTCTCGTTTTCCTCAGACCAACGGAATGCATCGTTGATCATCGGAGTGGAAGCCAGCGTCATAAAGATGTTTGAGTAGGACTTCGCGTGAACCGACTCCATGAAAGCGATGTTGGTGTAGACGGCTTCCTCGTGCGGAGTCTTTGCATCTGGCAGCAAAGAGACAGCACCAACGGTGCCCTGAATGGTGTCGAGGAGGGTAAGACCCGCGAAGACACGCATGGTGGTCTGCTGCTCGTGCTCAGTCAAGGTCTTCCAAGACTGCAAGTCGTTGGAAACAGGCACCTTCTCTGGCAACCAGAAGTTGCCGGTAAGGCGGTCCCAGACCTCGGAATCTTTATCGTCTGGAACGGTGTTCCAGTTAATCGCCTTCACAGGCTCTGCGTGACTAGCGATGTACTCGTCATACTCGTGTGACACGGTCAGACTCCACTTTCTTCTTAAACGGAATTCATCTTGGGCTAACTGCGGTTAACCATTCTCCGACGAGCGTACCACCCTAGGCCCGGCCAACAATGAGCGCTGCACCTTTAGAAAGCGGTCTAAACAGCGGTCTCAAATGCGGCCTAAACGTGGTCTCAAGGGCGGAATCAAAGGCTGCCTAATCTGGGCCTTAGAAAAGCCGGGAAATACAACTTTGGAGCGCACCCCAAAAGTTTAGAGGTTGAACGCAATTCAAAAACTATTGCACGCATTGAAAGCGATCGATTCGGCAATCGCTTAAGATGTATTTACGTTTCAAGATTGGCTTATGGATGCCGGAAATTATTCTCTTTCAGCTTTGCCTCGTGCACTCTCAAACTGCGGTTTCATAAAAGGAGGATCCCCTACGGTGACCAGCACCAGCGAGTCTCCTACTCCCCTGCTCAATACGGTTCTGGACGAAATCGGCGCAGAAATAGTAAGCGGCACCATTGAAACCGGCCAGCGCTTCACCTTGCGGGATATCTGCGTGCGTTTCGACATTTCGCGCACCGTTGCCCGCGAGGCTATGCGCGCTCTGGAGCAGCTAGGCATGGTTTCTTCCTCACGGCGCGTCGGTATTACGGTTCTTCCGTTGAGCGAGTGGTCAGTATTCGATCAATCGATTATTGACTGGCGCCTAGCTTGCGAGGCTTCCCAGAAAAAGCAGCTCAATTCTCTCAACCAGCTCCGCCTTGCCATCGAACCGATCGCCGCAAGGATGGCCGCCACGGAAGCAACGGAAGAGGAAAGAGAAGAAATCCTGGAGCTCGCAAAGCGTCTCCACGAGTTGGAGATGAAGCCTTCCCGCCGAGTTGGCGAAGAGCTAGCTACGGATCTGCGCTTCCACAGTATGGTGCTGCACGCTTCGGGCAACGAGATGTTCGCGGCGCTTACCCCTTCCCTACTCTCAATGCTCAAAGGAAAGTCAGTTTTCGGTTCGGAAAAGCGCAACCCCATCGCCGGCACCGCCCACTTGCATCAAGAGTTGGCACGCGCAATCGCGGAGCAACGCCCAGACGATGCGGAGAATATCGCGCGGGCCATCCTGGACGAGGCCCGCGCAAGCGCCGGAGCGAAGGCTTAAAAGGCTCCTTTGCGCCAAGCAAGGGGAAAGAAGCAAACAAGCAAGGCGAAAAGAGCGAAACAAACACAAGAACAAAAGTAGAGCCCTCACCCGTTAAGGTGAGGGCTCTTTGCAGTTAGAGCATGCAGGAAACGCAGCCTTCGACTTCGGTTCCTTCAAGCGCCATCTGACGAAGGCGGATGTAGTACAAGGTCTTGATGCCCTTGCGCCATGCGTAAATCTGCGCCCTGTTGATATCGCGGGTGGTGGCGGTGTCCTTGAAGAACAAGGTCAGGGACAAGCCCTGATCCACGTACTTGGTGGCGGCAGCGTAGGTATCGATGATCTTTTCGTAGCCGATCTCGTAGGAGTCCTTGAAGTACTCCAGATTGTCGTTGTCCATGTGCGGCGCCGGGTAGTAGACGCGGCCGATCTTGCCTTCCTTACGGATTTCGATCTTCGACGCAATTGGGTGAATCGAAGAGGTCGAGTTGTTGATATAAGAAATAGAGCCTGTCGGCGGCACTGCTTGTAGGTTGCGGTTGTAGAGGCCATGCTTGGCGACGTCCGCCTTCAGCGCAGCCCAGTCTTCCGCAGTTGGGGTGTGGATAGACGAGGCGTCGAAAAGTTCCTGCACACGTGCAGTGCGTGGGGCAAACTCGGCTGGGTCATAACGATCGAAGAACTCGCCGGAGGCGTACTCAGACTGCGGGAACTCGGAGAAGTATTCGCCGCGCTCGCGGGCAATCTTGTTGGAAGCGCGCAAAGCAGCGTAGAGGACCGCGGCGAAGTAGGCGTTGGTGAAGTCCAGTGCTTCCTCAGAGCCGTACTCGATGTGCTCGCGGCCCAAGAAACCGTGGAGGTTCATCTGGCCAAGGCCGATGGCGTGGGAATCATCGTTGCCTTTGCGAACGGAAGGTACGGAGTTGATAGCGGTCTTATCAGCCACTGCGGTTAGACCACGGATGGCGGTCTCGACGGTCAGAGCGAAGTCTGGGGAATCCATGGTGGTGGCGATATTCAGCGAACCAAGGTTGCAGGAGATATCGGAGCCCATGGTCTCGTAGCTGAGATCGTCGGCAAATACGGACGGAGAGTTGACCTGCAGGATCTCCGAGCAGAGGTTGGACATGTTGATGCGACCGGTCTTGACCGGGTTCGCGTTATTCACGGTGTCCTCGAACATGATGTACGGGTAACCGGATTCGAACTGCAGCTCGGCGATGGTCTGGAAGAAGTGACGGGCGTTGACCTTCTTCTTGCGGATGCGTGGGTCCTCGACCATCTCTTCATAGTGCTCGGTAATGGAGATGTCACCGAAGGCCTTGCCGTAGACGCGCTCGACGTCGTATGGCGAGAACAGGTACATATCGTCGTTCTTCTTAGCCAGCTCGAAGGTGATGTCCGGGATGACGACACCCAGGGAGAGAGTCTTGATACGAATCTTCTCGTCAGCATTCTCACGCTTGGTGTCGAGGAAGTTCATGATGTCTGGGTGGTGCGCGTTGAGGTAGACGGCACCTGCGCCCTGACGCGCACCCAACTGGTTTGCGTAGGAAAAGGAATCCTCCAACAGCTTCATGACTGGGATAACGCCGGAGGACTGGTTCTCGATGTGCTTGATCGGAGCGCCGGCCTCGCGGATGTTGGACAGTAAGAGTGCCACGCCGCCGCCGCGCTTGGAAAGCTGCAGCGCAGAGTTAATGGAACGGCCGATGGACTCCATGTTGTCCTCGATACGCAGGAGGAAACAGGAAACGAGCTCGCCGCGCTGCGCCTTGCCAGCGTTGAGGAAGGTCGGGGTGGCCGGCTGGAAGCGGCCGGTCATGATTTCGTCGACGAGGTGCTCAGCGATGGTGGTGTCACCGTCTGCCAAGAACAGAGCTGTCATAGAAACGCGGTCCTCGAAGCGCTCGAGGTAACGGCGGCCGTCAAAAGTCTTGAGCGTATAAGAGGTGTAATACTTGTACGCACCCAAGAAGGACTTGAAGCGGAATTTATAGGAATAAGCGCGCTTGAATAGGGACTTGATGAAGTCAAAGTCGTACTGCTCGAGCAGAGCTGGCTCGTAGTACTTGTTTTCCACCAGGTAACGCATCTTTTCTTCCAAGTCGTGGAAGTAGACCGTGTTCTGGTTGACATGCTGCAGGAAGAACTGGTTGGCAGCCTCGTGGTCCTTATCGAACTGAATCTTGCCCTCTTCGTCGTAAAGGTTCAGCAAGGCATTCAGAGCGTGGTAATCAAGCTGTTCTTCTGGCTTCACTGGTTCGGCTACGGTCTTGCCCAATTGCGTTGTCACGGCTTTTGGAGCCTTCCTTTGCTTGGCAGCGCATGTCTTACGCCGCGGTGAGAAACGGTTTAGAAAAATATGTAAGGTAACTGCGCATTGCACAGTTACCTATTTTTATAAGTTTAGGCAGCGGCTTCCAGCCCTAGGGCCGTTGCGTTCGCCAGCAGGCCTTCCCTGCAAATCTTAACGTCTTCATCGGTACCAAGTAACTCGAAGCGATAAACGTAGGGCACCTTGCACTTGGCGGAGATTACGTCTCCGGCCTTGCCAAAGTCTGCGCCGAAGTTACTGTTTCCGCCGGAGATAACCGCGCGGATGAGGCCGCGGTTGTGCTCATTGTTGAGAAAACGAATGACTTGCCCCGGAACAGGGCGAGAGTTCTCGCGGCTAACAGAGGCCCCTCCCCCGTAGGTGGGGCAGACAAGAACATAAGGCTCATTCACAATGAGCGGCTCATCATTCTTACGCAGTGGGATGCGGGCGCTTGGCAGGCCCAGCTTGTCAACGAAACGGCGGGTATTTTCCGTTGCGGAGGAAAAATACACAACCAACATTGCTATAAGCCCTGCCCCGTTTAAGCGGTGGCGCTTAGAGCGGCCAGCTCCTTGATGCGCTCTGGGCGGAAGCCAGACCAGTGCTCACCATTGGCCTCAACGACCGGCGCCTGCACATACCCCAGTGCCATGACGTAGTCACGAGCATCATCATCAAGGGTGACGTCTACAGAGGTGTATTCAAGGCCAGCACGGTCGAGGGCCTTCTTAGTAGCGTTGCACTGGACGCAGGCTGGCTTGGTGTAGAGAGTGATGCTCATGATGAAAGTCCTTTGACGCTAGTTCAAGTTTTTAAGGGTTATCCGGCCTAACTAGGTGCGCTTTTAGCGCTTCATCCAGCCCACCGGAACGACACGAACGACACTATACTTTGTGGCAAAAAGCTGCAACCCATACTATATATAGTAGTTACATTCGTGATATTCCCAGGATGTTATCTACCCAGGCCCCACATGTTGACCTACCCAACGCACGGCCATGAAATTACATCGATGAGACTCCTGCAGGTTTACCTGCCGGCAACCTAAAGTTGTGGCAAAGAACACTATTGTCACCAATGCTTTACCCGCCGATCGCTTAAACAACACCCGTAACAGGAGATGTAGATCGGGCTGCCAAGGCGACGTCGGCAAGCGCAAAAGAAAAGCACCCGCCTAGAACCGAAGTCCTAGGAGGGTGCTTCTAATCAAGAAAGCCGATGCTTCTAGCCCTGGCGAGCCTTGAAGCGCGGATCCTTCTTGTTGATCACGAAGACCTTACCGTGGCGGCGAATAACCTGGGCGCCCGGCTTCTTCTTCAGCGACCGAAGAGACTTACGAACCTTCATCGGGCGCTCCTTTCGTTATGCGCAAACTTCATGCGGTTGAATACTTTTAAAGCACAGCCATCAAAGTTACGGCCATGACACGAGGAAAAATCTTACCCCACGCGCGCGCCATAACCAAAACACTGATTAATTAGCGTAGCGCTCCTGCATCTCATCGCCTACTTCTTCCAGACTACGGCCCATCGTCTCCGGCACCAACAGCTTGGTATAAGCGATCGCCGCAAAGCCTAAGAAAGCAAAGATCATAAAGGCAACGGGACCAGTCAACCACTCGACCATTGGCAGGAAGAACTGCGCGACCGCCCAGTTGGTTACCCACAGGGAAAGCCCGGCGATACCCATGCCGATGCCGCGGACCTCAGGGGGAACGAGCTCGGAGATGAGCAGCCAGGTGGTCGGCGATACAGCGGCCTGCTGGAAAGCAATGAAAAGGGCCATAAACGCCAGCGACAACAACGCCATAGGTGTTGAGCCCTCGGCAAAGCGGTACGCGATGGAAAGAACGACCAAGGAAATGACGTTTCCGGTCAGGCCGATGCTGAGCAGGCGCTTGCGCCCGATGCGGTCGACGACTTTCAGACCCAACCAGCAGGCGACTACGGAGACGGTGCCGATGAGGATGGAGGTATACACGGCGTTCGCTGTAGAAATACCCACCTGACTCATCATGGTCGGGGCAAAGTACACGATGGCATTAACGCCGGTTATCTGCTGAGTAAGCCCCATCAGCATGGCAAGCAGCACGGTCACTTGCAGCCAGCGTTCTTCCTTTAGGCGCGCCCATTCGCCGCGTTTTGCGGCTCCGGAAGCTCCCGCCGCCCCAGCGGTTCCGAGCTCGGTTCCAGAGATACCGACCCGTGCAGCAAGCTTCCAGGCCTCGTCGATGCGATGCTTCTTTAGCAGCCAGGCCGGTGTATCGGGCAAGAAGATCATGCCCACGGCGAGCATGGCACCTGGTACGGCGGCAAGGCCTAGCATCCACCGCCATGAGCCGGTGCCGGCGAGCGCGGAGTTGACCAGGTAGGCCACCAACTGACCGACGACGATCATCAAGGTATTCAGCGAAACCAGGCGGCCGCGGGCACGCGCTGGGGAAATCTCGGAGATATACATCGGCGAAACAATGGATACTGCGCCTACCGCAACCCCCAGGAAGGTGCGGGCGGCAGCTAGTGCCACAACAGAACCGGCAAGCGCACACCACACCGAACCAGCGACGAATACTGCGCCACCGAGAATCAGGGTCTTGCGGCGGCCGATTGCATCCGCGACGCGGCCGGCAATGAGCGCGCCGACGGCGGCGCCAACTAAGAGCATGGAGGTAACCCAGCCCTCCTGGTTGGCATTCATGTCGAATTCGGGACCGATGAATAGCAGCGCACCGGACATAACGCCGGTGTCGTAGCCAAAGAGGAGGCCACCTAGTGCGGCGACTGCGGCGACGACTTTGACATAGGTTTTATTTTTCACTCGTTCATCCTTGCAGCCCGCTACCATGGGCGTCATGTCGCAAACTGGACTTCCGCTGCAAGAAAGCATCATAAAAGCCCTGGGTGTTAAACCCTTAATCGATCCAGAACAAGAAGTGGAATCGCGCGTTAACTTCCTTGCGGATTATCTGCGCAACACTGGCGCCAAAGGTTTCGTCCTGGGCATTTCAGGCGGGCAAGATTCCACCCTCGCCGGCCGCTTGGCACAAATGGCGGTGGAGAAGGTGGAAGGCACGCAGTTCTGGGCTGTACGTCTGCCGCACGGCGTCCAGATCGATGAGGAGGACGCACAGATTGCCCTCGACTTCATCCAGCCGGATCATCGCCTGACGGTGGATATCGCCCCGGCCACGCAGGGCATTGACGACGCCGTGGCGAAGAGCCTGGGCAAACCGGGCTTAGGCGATTTCAACCGCGGAAACGTCAAGGCCCGTCTGCGCATGACCGCACAGTACGCCATCGCTGGTGAGGTCGGCGCGCTGGTCATCGGCACCGATCACGCTGCTGAGAACCTCGCAGCTTTCTTCACCAAGTGGGGCGATGGTGCGGCCGACCTCGTGCCGCTGGAAGGGCTCAACAAGCGCCAGGGTGCCCAGCTGCTGCGCCACTTAGGCGCGCCGGAGTCGACGTGGAAGAAAGTCCCCACGGCAGATTTAGAGGAAGACCGCCCACAGCTGCCCGACGAGGAAGCTCTCGGGGTAAGTTACGCTCATATCGATGACTACCTTGAGGGCAAAGAGGTCCCGGACTCTGCCCGTACCCGTATCGAAGAGCTCTGGCATCGCGGCGCGCACAAGCGCATCATGCCGCCGGGCCCGCACTCCCTATAAACGCGCACTCGGTTTAACTCGGCCTGCCTACCCTTCTAGAAGCTCCAGGGTGGCATGCGCGGCGTCGCCAAGCGCGCGATGATAGGCCACGCCATGGGTCAGCGCGTGTACCGCAAGGGGATGAAGCTGATGGAGCGGGAACCAACGCTTTTCATCGGGCGATAGCCCGTAGCCGCGGTAGATATCGTCCAGGTAGGGCGCGCCAAAAAGTTCAAGCATGGCCAGGTCAGTGTGCGGGTGCCCGCCATGGGCGGCCGGGTCAATCATCACCGCACTTTCGGCAGTAAATAACACGTTTCCGGCCCACAAATCGCCATGGATGCGTGCGGGACGCACATCCCACTGCCGCTTTAGCACCGCATCGCAGGCGCGCTTGACGACGTCCCGGTAGCCCTCATCCAGCGCACCATTAGCCTCCACGAAGGGCAGCACCCGCTGGTGCACATAAAAATCGCCCCAGTGCTCGACCGGCCGGCATTCCTGCTCAACACGGCCAATATAATTGCGGCCCGTCCACCCCTCCGGAGCCACACCGAAAGCATCCGCGCCAGAGGCGTGCACCTCCCGCAGCGCCCGCCCGAAAGCCTGCGCCGCACTAGCCGTGGGCCGCGACTCCACAACGCGACGGGTGCTAATGAAGCGCGCTCCTACTCCCGCCACCTCAGCAACAACGTCAGGCCGTGCCTGCGCCAGCCACCGCAACCCCGCTACCTCGACGCCAGCTTGGTCCGCAGTGCCTACTCGCTTCATAAAAGTCTCCATGGCGCCCCACCGTACGCCCCCACCCCGGACATGTACTCTTAGCAGGAGCTAAGAAACAAACAACCCATTAAATAAGGAATAGAAAAAGGGCCGCCACAAAAGTGACGACCCTTGAATCAAGTGGAGCTAACGGGATTCGAACCCGTGACCCCCACACTGCCAGTGTGATGCGCTACCAGCTGCGCCATAGCCCCATTCCCAACGCGATTACCTCGCGCTAGCAACTGAAATAAAGTTAGCAGAAACTTTTTAGCGGAACCAAATCGCCTGCAGGAATACAAAAATGGGCAGCCGATAACCGGCTGCCCATGAGGTTCGCGAAGCGCGAGAGTCTTACTTGACTACCTGCGGGACAAAGTTCCACTGGGATACAGGAGTACCCTTCGGTGGGTTGATGTCCTTGCCGTCCTTGATGACGCGCGGGGAGGAAACAGTACCCGTGGTTTCCTTAAGCTTCTTTGCGTTCGCACGACCAATCTCGTTACCAGCCTCGACGCCAGCGTCCTTGATCTGCTTCTGCACATCACCGTCAGCACCGAAGCCCTTGGCAGCTTCTGCAAAGTCCTCAAAGTCCCAGGAGCCAACGGACTGCTGGTTCTCAAACAGGTAAGCGCGCATGTTCCAGTAAGCCTTCGCATCGCCAGAACGAGCGATAATGTCCATCACGGATGCGGACTTGGAGGAGTGTCCCTCCAGCTTGATGCTGTCATCGGACATGAACTTCTCCAGGTCGACGCCGCGCAGATCCAGGAAGTTCATTGGGTGCACGTTGACAACCAGCTCGCCTTTTTCGACTGCTTCCTTCATCGCCTTGTCACTGCCTTCAGCGAGCTCAGCGCAGTGAGGGCAAGAAAAGTCCTCATAGAGGTCTACTTCTGGGGCGCTTTCCTTGGTCTTTGCGCTCTTCAACGTCACAATTCCGTTGTCATCAACAGAAGTTTCCATGGTGACGTCGACTGCGTTTTCTGCAATCTTGTCGGACTTTGCGTCCTTGCCGCTGATAACGATGTATCCAATAACGACGGCCGCGATAACGAGCAGAACTCCAACTGCCCAGAAAAAGCCCGAGTTACCCTTGCTATTCGGGTTAGTTACTTTTGCCACTGACATTCTCCTTTTAAATGGCTTGCTCTAAGAGTCTAAGGGTGCAACGCAAATTTGTTGAACGGACGCTTAATCGTCCACACCGTCAAGATTAGGTAGAACGTATCACGAGCAAGAGTCTGCATATAGTTCATCACTTGTGCCTCTTCGTCAGGATTGACTGTGAAGCATCCGCAATCAATTCCCAAACCGCGGCCCCAAGCTTGCCCGATGCCGATCATGAACAGCAAAAGAACAAAAGTGGCAACCTTAGAGGACGGACGCAAGAAAAGACCTAGAAGCAGCAGGACGCCACCACAGATTTCCAATGGGGCGATTAGATACGCAAGATATCCAGACCACTCGGGTGTGAAAACTTCATAAGCACTAATAGATTGGGTTACTGAAAGATTTTCACCCAACTTGGCGTAACCGGCTTTAATCCAGATATAAGCCATGTAGAAGCGAGCGAACGCACTAATGACGTCCAGGATCAGCTTCTTGTCGATTTTCTTAGTCACCCGAGATAGTTTAGCCCTAAACTTCTAGCACTTGGGTAACAAGTTCCTGTGCTTCTTCTTGCACTTTCCTGAGATGTTCCTCACCCAGGAAAGACTCCGCGTAAATCTTGTATTTATCTTCCGTGCCGGATGGGCGCGCGGCAAACCAAGCATTGCGGGTTGTCACCTTAAGGCCACCGATGGCAGCCCCATTTCCGGGCGCCTCGGTGAGCTTAGCGGTGATTTCCTCGCCGGCTAGATCTGTGGCCTCTACCTGCTGCGGGGAAAGCTTTTTCAGGATGGCTTTTTGCGCGCGGTCAGCGGGTGCATCGGTGCGCGCATAAGCTGGGGCACCGAATTCTTCAGCCAGCTCCGCGTAGCGCTGCGACGGGCTCTTGCCGGTTACCGCAGTGATTTCAGCAGCGAGCAAATCCATGATGATGCCATCTTTATCGGCAGACCACACGGAGCCATCGAAACGCAGGAAGGAAGCACCAGCAGATTCCTCCCCACCGAAGCCGATGCTGCCATCTAGAAGGCCAGGCACAAACCACTTGAAGCCGACAGGCACCTCAACCAGCTCGCGCCCGAGCTTGGCGACGACACGGTCCACCATGGAGGAAGAAACCAACGTCTTGCCCACGCCAGCATTGCCCCACTGTGGGCGGTGACTAAACAGGTAGTCAATGGCCACTGCGAGGTAGTGGTTTGGATTCATCAGCCCGGCATCCGGGGTGACGATGCCATGGCGGTCCGCATCCGCGTCGTTGCCGGTGGCCAGATCGAACTTTTCACGGTTTGCGATGAGCGAGGCCATGGCGTTCGGCGAGGAGCAGTCCATGCGAATCAAGCCATCGGTATCGAGCGTCATGAAGCGGAAAGTTCCATCCACCGCCGGATTCACCACCGTAAGGTCCAGATCGTATTGCTCGGCAATGGCCACCCAATAGTCCACCGAGGCACCGCCCATCGGGTCAGCGCCGATGCGCAGGCCGGCCTTCTTGATGGCATCCATGTCCACGACGTTTCGCAGATCGGCCACGTAAGAATCGACGTAATTGTGTTTTGCGCAGCGCTCGTCCAACACGCCGGAAACGTTCACGCGCGCGACGCCATCGAGCCCGGCGCGCAGGTAACCATTAGCGCGCGCCGCAATCCAATCCGTAGCAACAGTATCGGCAGGCCCGCCCGTTGGTGGGTTGTACTTGAAGCCGCCGTCGCGTGGCGGGTTATGCGAAGGCGTAATGACGATGCCGTCAGTACCCGGGTGCGTCAGGATGGCATGCGAGATAGCAGGGGTCGGGGTGTAGCGGCCACGGTCGTCGACACGCACCTCAACCTCATTTGCAAGCAAGACCTCCAGCGCAGAGACCATGGCCGGCTCCGAAAGCGCATGGGTATCGCGGCCAACAAAGATTGCGCCCGTGGTGCCCTGCTCTTTACGGTAGTCCACGATGGCCTGGGTAATGGCCAGAATGTGCCGCTCATTGAAAGCGGCATCCAAGGCCGAACCGCGGTGACCAGAGGTACCGAAGACCACCTGCTGGTCCGGGTTTTCTACATCGGGAACACGGGTGTAGTAGGCGGTAACAAGCTCCGCGATATCGATGAGGTCACTTGGTTGCGCAAGCTGGCCAGCTCGTTCATGTGCCATGGATTGCTCCTTTAGGGGGTGGATGGGGAGGTACAAAAGTCCGTTTTAGGCGTGGCCTTAGCTTGCCAAGCCACGTGGAGTTTCGCAGGACTTTTAACCCCCACAAGGGGGAAAATGTGAATCAGATCTACAAATCTTCTTGTTTATTTTCTGTCACGTAGTAGCTTTTCAGCCTGGAACCAATGAAAAATTTTCGCGACAGCATCGCCGGGGTGATTTAGTGTCTATTCGTTCTCATCGCCCGCGAGACCAAGACCTATTTGAAGTTTGATCCCAAGCTCAACAAGCCAGTTGAGGAAGTTGAGGCGTTCGTCCGTTCCCAGCAGATGGAGTGGAAGTAATATGTAGGCCATGCCTCAAGCACTAGTAGTCGGGTCCGGCGCCGCATTAGGCGCCGTAGCCCGCTATTTTTTGTCATCCCTGTTGGGCGGAGGAATGATTCCGCTGCTTTTAATCAACGTTTTGGGCAGCGCCCTGATGGGTTATTTCAAGCCGGGGCCCTTCTGGGGCACGGGCGTTCTCGGCGGCTTTACTAGCTTCGCCACGTTCGCTTTCCTAACCTCCTCCGTTACTGCCGCGCAGGCTGGCTGCTACGTGCTGGCAACGGTGGTTGGTTGCGTTATGGCCTATCTCCTGGGTGACAAGGTAGGCGCCAAGTGATTGTTCTCTACATCCTCTCCGGCGCCTTCCTCGGCGGCATGGCCCGCTACGGTTTCACCAAGGTACTGCCCGCTCCGGTTAGCACCTTCGCCGCAAATATGTGTGGCGCGCTCGCGATCGGTTTCGCCTACGGCTTTGTTGAGCAAGTAAGCGGCGCGCTTAGCGAGGTCCTCTATCCCCTAGCCATCGTCGGGTTCGCCGGCGGGCTCTCCACGTGGTCGACCCTAGCCAAGGAGCTCGGAGAAATGCTTAAAGAAAAGAGGTACTGGAAGTGTATCCAGTACCTCTTCTTCACCCTCGCGCTGGGCATCGTTCTAGCCTGGCGCGGGGCGATGTGGGCTCCGATTATCTATCAGAACTTCTAGTCCGCGATTGCATCCAAAGGCGGAGTCTTGGATGCACCATGTGCTGGCCATAGCGCGGCCAGCACGCCAACCACGGCAGAGCCCACCAGCAAGATGGCCAGCATGCCCCACGGAATAACGGCGCTACCAAGCCCCTCTTCGGACAGTACCTTGATAAAGGCCCAGCCTAGGCCCAGGCCCAGAATCATGCCCACCACTGCGCCGAATACTGCAATCTGGACGGACTCCAGGGTGATCATCGTGCGGATCTGACGGCGCTGGGTACCAACGGCGCGCAGCATGCCAATTTCCTGACGGCGTTCGATAACGCCCAGGGTCAGCGTATTGACGATGCCGAGCACCGCGATGATGACCGCAAGCGCCAACAGCGCGTAGAGAATGGTCAGCATCTGGTTAATCATGCTTGCGGCCTCGCCAGCGTATTCTTCACCGGAAGCCACCTGCACCACCACGAGGTCCTTGACGGATTCCTCCAGGTTGGTGCGCAGTTGCTCCAAGTCGACGCCCTCCGCTGCGTTGACGCCAACCATCGCTACGGTCAGGGCGTCGCCAGGCAGCAGCTTCTCGACGTCCTTTTGGGAAACCGCCAGCTTGGGCAGCATCTGGAAGTCCTCATAAATGCCCTTCAGCTCGACCTTTGTAGTCTTGCCCGGAACCATGCCAGAAAGCTCGTAGCTCTCGCCGACCTTCCAGCCTTGCTCGCCTGCGGTGGTGGCATCGGCGATGAAACCGCCCTCGGCGATGTCGCTATCGCCTTCGACCATGTTCAGCATGAAGATGTTTTGTGGGTTGGAATCAACCGTCTCCGACATGGTGTGTTCGGGGCCATAGTTCAACGAGGCTTGGTCTTCGACCTTCACCGGCGCGGTGCCGACAGTGATGACTTCGCCAGCGCCCTCGGCCTTGGCGGCGCGCTCGCCTGTCTCTACCGGAGTGGGGAAACTGCCCTGGGAAGGCCCGGAGAGCAGGTAATCGGCGCTGATGTCCTTCTCCATCGTCTCCGCAACGGAGGACTTCATAGTGGCGCCCAGCATGCCGATGGCAGTCACGAGGACAACGCCAAGGGTAAGCGCGAAGGCGGTTGCTGCGGTACGGCGCGGGTTGCGCTTGGAGTTGGTAGACGCCAGCTTGCCGATGGCCCCGAAAGGCGCTCCGATGACTCGGCCCAAGGTAGGAACGATGGGTAGTGAAAGTGCGGGGCCTGCGAGGCTGAAGCCTACGATCAAGTTGAGCGCGCCCAGGCCGACGAGTCCGGCGCGGATGCCAGTCGCGGCGTCGACAAGCACGCCGGCGATGACGAAGATGACGCCCGAGCCCATGAGCAAACCGCCGACGATCGTGCGTACCTTCAGCGAGCTTGCCGCAGCGGACTCTGTGGTGCGCATGGCCTCAACCGGCTCGACTGCACCCGCGCGGCGGGCAGGTGCCCATGCGGAAACCACCGTAACCACGGTGCCCAGAATGATGGGCACGATGACCGCAAGCGGGCTCAATCCGAGGCCGCTATCTGCAGGCATGCCGCGGGATGCAAGCACGGCCTTGATGATCGCCACCAGGCCCATGCCGGCGACGACGCCCACCGCGGAGCCCAAAAGGCCCACGATGAAGGACTCAACGACGACCGAGCGGGTAATTTGTCGGCGCGATGCGCCCAGCGCACGCAACAGCGCAAACTCTTTGGTGCGCTGTGCGACGATCATGGAGAAGGTGTTCGCGATAATGAAGGTGCCGACCAACAGCGCGATGAGGCCGAAGGCAATGAGGAAGTAATTGACGAACTTCAGCGCCGAAGAAATAGCATCCGACATTTCCTCTGCAAGCTTTTCGCCGGACTCCGCCTCGACGTCGTAGGTGGCGTTAAGATGATCGACGAGCTGCTCTGGGCTTACTCCCTCAGCGGCAGAGACCTTCAGCTGCTGCGAGTTTCCGTAGCGTTCAACGAAGGCCTTGCTATCCATCTGCAGGGTAATACTTGGGCCTGCGTCCACGGCTGGCTTCTCGATGCCAGCGACGGTGACCTCGTCACGCTTGTCAGGGTGGACAACGAGCAGCTTTTGGCCAACGGTGACGCCGTACTTTTCTGCCGCGGCATCGTTGATGGTGACCTCGCCAGTACCGTGTGGCGCCTCGCCCTGGATAATCTCGCCGGGCTCACCTACCGACTCTTCAGCGTTGTAGTAGGGCCTAACGCTCGCCCCACCGCCGGTGGTCTGGAATGCTTCGGCCTTGTCATTGGCGACGACCACGTTTTGCGCGCTTTCGATGTTGACCTTGCCGACCATGTCGTCGTTAGCTAGGTCCTGGCGCATCTTTTCATCCAAGTCCGGGCCCGAATCCTTCTTGCTGACGGCAGCGTCAACACCAGTAAAAGCATTGGAAACCGCCGCATCGAAAGTATTCGACAGGGAATTGGTGAACATGAACGAGCCGGCAATAAAGGCGGTGCCAAGGACGACCGCGAGCAGCGTCAGCGCAAGGCGGAGCTTATGGGCAACGATATTGCGCAAGGAGACCTTGCGCATGGTGGTATTTCTAGCCATTAGCTTTCGATCTCCGCCATGACCTTGTGGATGGATTCCATGGTTGGATTCTGCAGCTCGTTGACCAGCTTGCCGTCGGCCAGGAAGACCACGCGGTCTGCGTATGAGGCTGCCTTGGCATCGTGGGTGACAATGACGACGGTCTGGTCATCTTGATCCACTGCGGTGCGCAGAATATCCAAAACCTCCGCGGAAGAATTGGAATCAAGGTTGCCGGTGGGCTCATCGCCGAAGATGATCTCTGGGCGGGATACAAGCGCACGCGCACACGCCACGCGCTGCTGCTGACCGCCGGAAAGCTCTGCGGGACGGTGGCTCAGGCGCTGTGCCAATCCCAGACGGGTTGTCACCTCATCGAACCAGGACTTATCTACTTCCTTGCCAGCGATATTCATTGGCAGGGTAATGTTTTCTGCCGCAGTTAGGGTAGGTACCAAGTTGAAAGACTGGAAGATGAACCCTAGGCGGTCACGGCGCAGTGCGGTGATGGACTTGTCGTTTAGCTGCGACATATCCGTGTCGCCGATAAAGGCTGAACCACTAGTAGCTGAATCAAGACCGGCCATGGTGTGCATCAGCGTAGACTTTCCTGAACCTGACGGGCCCATGATGGCAGTAAATTTATTGCGCTCGAAGACCACGTTGACATGGTCCAATGCGGTAACAGCGGTATCGCCTTGCCCGTATTGCTTAAAAAGTTCGACGGCGCGCGCCGCTGCCCTCTCCGGTGGACACATGGTGGGAATCTCCTCACGGTAATGATGGTTTTAAGCTATCCATCCCAGCCTAGCTGCCACACCCGACCGGCGTATAACTGCTAAGAAGATTCCGATTCTTCTCCAAGGTTCGTCAACGCCACGTTGAACTACTCCGCTCCCTCGATGCGCATAGACCGGAGATGCCGGTTGATAGTTGTCGTGCTGAAATAAGCTGCGTTCGACCCATCGAAGCCGCCGTAACCGGGCGTTGTGGGCCTGTTGGATGGTTCGAATGCAGGTTGGCCAACGATAGGCGTGGGAACGTCGTGCCGATAGTCGTGGCCGGGTGGTGTTGGTTCAATGGTGGAAAACGCAAAGAAGGAAGGGAAGCAACCGTAGTAGTTGCTTCCCTTCTTTTGTGTATTGAGTTGTGTGTTTATTGTTTTAT